>BDTG01000042.1 GCA_002897695.1 bacterium BMS3Abin14 | reverse complement strand
CCGATCTCACGTTACCCGCAATTGCACCTGTTAAGAGCGAAGCTCTTTCTTCTTCAGCGGAATAAGGATTCGGCCAGACAGGAGCTTAAAACCGAATTGGGTCTTTACCCCGGTGAGCGTGAGGCCATCCTTCTTTTGAGATCCTTGAGATCGTCAGGGAGGTGAAGGCCGCATGGAGGTCACCGAGGGTTTTCCTGAAACGTGGAAGTGATGGGAGTTCCATGATTTTATTGACACTAACCCTCCGTTTAGCTTAAAAAGGAGCGTCGCTGGGTAAATATTTCACGAGCTGATGGATCTTTATAAGGAGGGATGATGGGAAGGTATCGAGCGGGAATCAGGTGTGCGGCTCTCATTGGATTGTTGGGCTTATCTGTCGTTGCAGCCGGATGCGCGGGTTCAACGGGCGTGGTTAAGGAATCCAGTTTCCCCAAGGCCCCTTCCGCAACTTTTACGGACATCGATGGTGGCAGCACGAGCCTTGCCGGCTACCAGGGAAAATCGGTGGTCCTGGTGAATTTCTGGGGGCTGCGCTGTCAGAACTGCATCGAGGAAATACCTTTCCTCGAGCGGCTGAACAACAAGTACGGAAGCAAAGGCCTTGTGATATTGGGCGTCAACACAGATGGGGTTGACGGAAAGACCCTCAAGAAATTCATGCCGCAGCTTCCGGTGAAGTTTACCTATCCCGTGATCGTTGATCCCGAGTTCAAGGTGGTCGATGCTTTCCAGATGATGGCGGCGCCCCTGACGATTATCGTTGCCAGAGATGGAACCGTTCGGTTCCGCCACGAGGGGTACACCCCGGAGATCGAGGGTGAGTATATCGCGCTCATCGAAAAGCTCCTGGCCGAATAGACTGGGGAAAATGCGGGCTTAGGCCCGCATTTTTTGTAACGCAAAACTACCGCCTGCGTAGTAACTTACATTATTTCACTACAGCGTAGCCGTTTGGCACTAAAGCGTGATATTCCACCACAGAGCCACAGAGGGCACAGAGGAGGGATTGGGTTTAAGCCCTGTGTAACCAACCCTGTGTTGAATTGGTTTTTTAGCGGTGAGCAGCTCTTTCACCCCCACCTTTGGTCCTCCCCCCTCAAGGGGGAGGAAGGTTTGGGATTCTCTCCGCGTATTTCCAGTGGTGAAAAGGTTTGTCCTTTACGAGGTCGTCGAACATGAAGGTTGGAAACAATTGAGAAGTCTCCTCCGTGGTTCATGGAGTCCTATAGTCAGTTTTCTGCTTCTGGCGGTTTTTTTCCAGATGACGGCAGCTGGTATTCTCAACGCCGATCCGGGTGAGGATATTAAGAGGAAAAAAATGGCGGAGATCGTCATCGGTGAGGACCCGGTGGGCAAGCCCTTGAAAAACTTTTCCGGGGTTACCGTCGATGGGAAGAAAGTTTCTTCCACCGACATGCGGGGCAAGGTTCTCCTCATAGAGCTGTGGGGCCTTAACTGTGGTTCCTGCATCGAGGAGATGAAGGCCCTTGAGAGCATCTACCATGATTTCCGTGACCGGGGCCTCGTTATATTTTCCGTCAACACCGAGCAGCTTGACAGCGGAGAGATACGCGAGGGGCTGCGGCTGAAACAGCTGTCCATCTCCTATCCGCTCCTGGTGGATCCTGATCTGGAAATAACGAGGATTTTCACAAGTTGGTTCATCCCTGTAACCGTTATCGTTGACAGGGGAGGGATCGTCCAATATTATAAAATAGGTTTTAACGATTCCGATTCGGGCAAAGTCCGGAGGATGCTAGGGAAGCTATTGGAGTAGTTTCCCCTTTCTTTTGGCTCAGGGGGCGCTGTGAAAAAACCTTCAATATGCATGGGGCATTGTAACGGTCGAGGGGAATTAGTCATGTCTAGACTGATTGCCATAGCTCTTCTGAGTCTGCTGCTTGGAACCGCGCCTGTCGCCGGTGCGGCGAGTGCGTTGGGGGCCGGGGATAATCAACCTTCAGCCGGGAGCGTGAGCGGCAAAACCTATGTCGGGATGACTATCTCCCACGATGCTCCCGGTGGGAACCATTATCTGGGCGCCAAGGCCTGTGCCGGGTGCCACGAGGATGAGTACGCCGGCTGGAAGGAAACGTTTCACAGCACCGTGGTCCAGGATGCCAGGGCGAATCCTTCCGCCATTCTTGCGGATTTCACGTTGGAGGACCTGCCCTTCACCAGGGATGAGGTTGAATATACCATCGGATTGCATTGGGATCAGAGATACATGAAAAAGATCGGCAAGGAGTACTACGTGCTCCCGCGATTGTGGGCAGTTCAGTCCAAAGAGTGGCGCCCCTACTCGGTCTGGTCCTGGAAAAGGAAACCATACTCTAAATATTGCGCCGGGTGCCATACGACCCACTACAACCCGGAGAAGAGAACCATCGCGGATGAAGGCGTGTCCTGCGAGGAGTGCCACGGGCCCGGGGAGCTTCATGTGGCTGGCGGTGGGGATCCGAAAGAGATCATCAACCCTTCAAAGCTGGATAAGGCGCGAGGTAACATGATATGCGCCTCCTGCCACGTCAGGGGGACCGACAAGTCCGGGAAGTATTATTTCCCTGTGGGGTTCATGCCCGGAGAGGACCTGGCGGATTATTACATCCCCCTGGAGATGAAGGAGGGGGAATCGGTAGACGATGCCATAAGCCGCATTTACGGGGAATGGGAGAACAAGATGACTAACTCCTCCAGGGCCAAGTGTGAGGTCTGCGGGATAACCGGACAGAAGACCGACGGAAAGAAAGATCCGGACACCATGGATTTTTGTTTCAGCTGTCATGATTTCAGGGCAAAAATGCCGCTCCATACCCGTCATCCCAACACGGTAAAGCTGGTCTGCAACGATTGCCACGTCAAGCGGGGTAAGGATCTGAACAAGGGACTTTCGGGGAACATCCATTCATACAGTTACTTTCTGGTCCACACGCAGAACTGCTACGACCCCCGGATTCAGAAGGCATGCGCAAAATGTCATACAGATAAACCGGACGCGGAGAACTGGGCGCTGGATCTGATCAATAGCTGGAAAAAGCCCGTTTTTGTGGGTCACTAGGGGCGTAGAAGGTATCGAGGTATCGAGGTCTCGATGTGTCGAGGTGGGGCACCAAATGGCCGCCTATCACCATATTCTTCCTCTCCCCCAGGGGGAGAGGACTGAGGTGAGGGGGGAAACATGCACCCTCCCCCAGCCCCTCCCCTCAAGGGAGGGGGGATGCTACTGTCGTCCGTAGGCGTGACGAACGGGTGGTGAGATAAGAAGTTTAAGGCCACCTGGCTACGGTGGAAGAAGAGAACGTGGATCACTAAAAGTATGAAAGAAAGAATCGGCAGGGTTCTGCCGGGAGGTATGGAGGAGTTATGAACCGCGCAGGGGGTTTGAAATGAAGAGAAGAAAGATGCTTTTCGTTGTACTGGTATTATTCATGGTTGTTCCCAACATCACCCTGTGTTTTCAAGGGGTGTCGGAGGCCCAGAGTACGGCCATGAAGGTCAAGATCGGCCAGAAGGCCCCGGACTTTACCCTGAAGTCCCTCGATGGGAAGGAGATCACGCTATCCAGTTACTTTGGAAAGAAGGTCGTGATGCTGGAGTTCTGGGCGACGTGGTGCAACATCTGCAAGAAGGAGATCCCTACCCTGATCAAGGATTATAACGAGTACAAGGATAGGGGTTTTGAACTCCTCGCCATTGCGTTGGAGACCGGGGATGACAAGCAGGTCAGAAAAATGGCCAAGGAAAAGGGGATGCCATACCCGGTACTCATTGACAGTGACCTGAAAGTGGCCACCAAGATCTATGGTCTTGCCGGGCCCATACCCCTGAAAGTTATCATCGGCGTAGACGGCACTGTTAAATACTCCCATGTCGGGGACTATCCTCCCGGCGAGAACGAGGTGCCCTTTGTCCTTGATGATCTCGTGCTGGAGGTACCCAGGTAGGTTATTGGCATAGCCAATTTCATGGGAAGCCGCGCTTGTCATTGCGAGCATAAGAAGGAGACATTCCTTACTCTTCCTCCCCCTTGAGGGGGGAGGACCAGAGGTGGGGGTGAAAGGTTTGAGTGACACGGCAATCTAACGAGGGGATGTTGTGGTTCTGAATCGTAAGGTCCTGTTGAGCCTGTTTTTTATTCTCTTTTTTTCACAGTATTTTTTTCCTGTGTTTTCCATGGCGGCCGGGATGGAGGGGTATGTCACTTCCACTGAGTGCAGGAAGTGCCATGAGGAGATCTATAACCAGTGGAAAAAAACTCCCCACGCCAGAATGCTCCGCAACGCCTTAAAGGACCCTGGTGCGATTGAAGCCACGAACTTCGGACCGGACATCCCTTTCAAGAAGAGCGATATCTACTTCACCATCGGGAGTCACTGGATTCAGAAATACCTCACCCTTCTGGGGGGGCAGTTCTACGTACTTCCCAAATACTGGAACATAGCCGAGGCCAAGTGGGAACCCTATTCTATCTGGAACTGGAAGCAGAACCCGTACCCCATTACATGCAACGGCTGTCACGCTGTCGGATTTGACCAGCAAACACGCTCTTACGCGGAGGAATCCATCGCCTGCGAGGCGTGCCATGGCCCGGGGGACAAACACGTTGAGGCAGGCGGAGACCCGGCATTGATCGTTAACCCGGCAAAATTGGACAAAGAGCGCCGGGACATGATCTGCGAAGCGTGTCACACCGACGGCAAGGATAAGAAGACCCAGAAATTTCCATTCCCTGTGGGTTTTAAGCCCGGTGATGACCTGACGGATTACTATACGGACTTCTTCATGCCCAAGCCCAAATCAAAGGGTTGGTACTGGGGTGACATGTCGTACAAGGAGCGTCACAGGATGTTCATGTATTGGCAGACAAAGTTCTATGCGACAGATCGGGCGTGCGATGTATGCGGTTTCGACAGGGGGATTACCGTCACCGAGCATCGAATGATGTCGAGGAGCGAATACTGCGGCACCTGCCACCGGAAGATCTATCCGGCCTACGAGAAGCACTCCATGCATACTGAGGCCCAGGCCGAATGCGTGGACTGCCACGTGCCGACTGTAACGGACGGTGGCAAGCGCTACAGCATCCATGACCACAAGTTCGATTTCAGCCGCCCTCCCATGCCCTGTATCGAATGTCACGACTCGGACATGAACGGGCAGGAAGCACCTGCCGACTCCCACAACTTCAACATCAATGAGGTTTCAATAAAGGAAAATCTGACCGTTCCCCAGGCCTGCGCCCGGTGCCATGGGGACAAGGATGAGGCGTGGATCAACGCCGGGATCAAATCCATTAAAGCACCCAAATAACCAAAATCAGGTTCGTTTCAATAATGTGAACCTCATTCTGCAAATTCCAATTCGTCTCACGCAAAGTCGCAAAGCTCGCAAAGGAAGGCGTATCCCGTCACCTGAACCATTGAGATCTTTCAGGCGGAGATAAAAGCAAGCTTTCATCTCCGCCTGAAAGGCCTCAATACCTGATTTCGGAGAAATTCTTCTCCCCGCCGGGGGAGAGGACCGAGGTGAGGGGGGAAACATGCACCCTCCCCCAGCCCCTCCCCTCAAGGGAGGGGGGATGCTACTGTCGTCCGTAGGCGTGACGAACGGGCGTGAGACAAAAGGGGGTTGTTTTCAGCTTCCCGCCAGGATACCTTCCAGGACCTTTTTCAACTCGTCCGGCTCGACCCTGCCCACTCCGGAGAACGCGATCTTTCCCTGCAGGTCGATAACGTAGACGGTTGGCGTTCCGGCGATTCCGTAGGGGTCGGCTACCTTGTAGTTGATCCCTATCAGTTCATCGAAAAGGGGCACAAACTCCATTTTTGAACTCGCCAGGAACTTATTGATGGCTTTACTCAAACCCTTTCCGTCAAGGTTTATCCCGACAAATTCCATGCGGTCCTTTCCAACTTCAGAGTAGATATTCTGAAAAGAGGGCATCTCCTCCCTGCATGGACCGCAGAAGAACGACCAGAAAAAGAGAAGGATCGGTTTTTGACCGAGGTGCTCCCGGAGTTGGTAGGGTTTTCCATCGATGGTCTGGATTTCGAAATCCGGCGCTTGAGTTCCTATCTTCAGAATCCGGTTTTCGGCAACTTTGTCGGTCGCTTCGGATGCGAAGGCCACGCCGCCAAGTAAAAGGGCGAGAAACAGCACTGTAAGAATCGCCGGGGAAAAGTATATCCCAATCGCCGGGTGAATCTTTTTCATCATTTTCAAAACACCTTGTTCATTTTATCAGTTTTTCAATCAGGTCATCAAACTCGTCTTCGTTGCCGGGTTTGTAACCGATGTGAAAGAGTTTCACTTTGCCGTCCTTCCCGATGAAAATGGTTGTCGGCAGCATACTCACCTTGTAGGCGCCGGCGATCTCTCTTTTACGGTCCACGATAATGGGATAAGAGACATCGTAATTGAGACCGTTGACAAACCGCTTTACGCGCCGGACGCTGAAAGAATCGAGGTCTATCCCGAATGCCACGAAACCCTGGTCCTTGTATTTTTTGTGAAGCGCCACCAGTTTGGGCATCTCCTGAACGCAGGAAACGCAGTAGATGGACCAGAAGTCCAGCATGATTACGTCTTTGCCGATGTGATCCTGGAGGTTATGGGAAACCCCTTGAAGATCCACCCCGATGAAAAGCGGGGCTACGTCTCCTTCCCTGATGGAGGCCCCCATCGCCACATCAGGAGAAATAGCGGCTGTGACAAGCGCCAGTGATATGAGGGATGCTGCGAGGGTAAGGGTTATACGTACGACCAACGCCCTGAGTTTCATGGGAAAACCCATACGAAGTATCCTCCACGACCTCCGATGCCCTCCTGTAAAAAAGAGGTCTATCGAGGGTCTAGTGCAATTGGTAAAAACTTAACAAACCCCAAAGAAGCTATCAATCCTGCGGTCAAGTTGTCAACCGAAAACAGGGGAGAGCGGGGTCACGCGCGATGACTGCGCCCGTCATTGCGGCGTCCTTCGGCCGCCCACGGGATCGCTTCACCCGGGACACGGTTCGCGATGACAGCTGTTACCCGTTGGACATTGGACATTACCTGGTTACCTCGACACTTCGATACCGTTTTCTCCCTCTGGACACTGGACTCTGGACTGGTTCCAGGACACTTCGATACCTTGAAACTCGCATGCCCGTAAATTTCATGTTAAAAAGGCTACAGACACTTGGGAGTGTCGCTGAGGAGGGATATTGAAGGTTCGGAACAAGGAGCGCGAATCCGGAAAATTCCACTGCCTTTTTCCGTGGGCCAGGATGCTTTTCCTGCCTGCCGTCCTGATGGCGGTGGTTGTCGGTTCGACATCCCAGGCACTGCCGACCGATGGCGAAGTTTCCCTCTCTCCGCCACGGTGGATCGGTATCTACCAGGAGGAGCACCTCGTAAACCTGAGGTGGTTCAGGGTTCAGGGCGCTGTCCGGTATGTGGTCATGAGAAGAGATGGAGATCAGGGCCATTTCAATGAAATCAGAAGAAGCAAAAACCCTGTTTACGATGACTCCAATGTCAAAGCCAACCTGAACTACTATTACCAGATAATTCCATTGGACAAGCAGGAGCGGCCCGGCCCTCCTTCAGAGGTGCGCTATTTCCGTATTGTATCCCAGGCGCTGGAGTCTGTCCAACCACCGGAATGGGCGGCCCATCAGATCAGACCGGATGGCCTCGCTCTCACATGGTCCCACGGCGCTCCCCGTTCAGTCCTGGCGTATAACCTTTACAGAAAACGGAAAGGCGATGAAAATTTCAGTCTTGTCTACAGCTCTGTCGACACCAGTTATCTTGACCACGACGTGATCCCGGGGGAAATCTATCAGTATGTATTAACGGCCTTCAGCAGGACTCTCAAGGAGTCGGCCCGGAGCGCCGTACTGCGGGTTCTCTTTAAGGCCCGCGGGGCCGGCTCAAGGGCTAAGGGCCCCTTTCAGGGAATAAAAACCCTGGAAGAGGTGGTGAGCCGCACCGAACTGATCAAGATGTACGGTTGGGAGGATTACGGCTTCGTCAGCCCCGTGGATGTCGATTACAGGAAGGATACGGATCAGATCTACGTTTCGGATTCCGGCACCGGTGAGATCATCATTATCGGCAGCCGGGACGAGGTACAGAACCGCCTTGGAGGAACAGGGAACTCTCCCTGGGAGTTCGACCGCCTGATGGGCATCGCTATCGACGCTGACGGGAAAGTCTACGCGGTGGATGCCTACCGTGGAGAAATCGTAGTCTTCAATCCCAACGGGTATTTTGACAGGAGGATAACCCTCCTGGGGATGGTCAAGGATTATTTTGGGGATGATTTCAACAAACGTTTTCCTCATTTCAGGTTCGGTCTGGTGGATATCGCCATCGGATCGGACGGCGCCCTTCTGGTGACCGACAACCCCAATGGCTGGATCTACGTCCTGGACAGGAACAACAAGCTCGTGAATATCCTGGGGGGGAGAGGATATGAACCCGGCCTGATGCAGTATCCGACCTTTCTGACAGTATCAGGTCCTGACCGATTGATCGTGTCCGACACCCTCAATTCCCGTCTTCAGATCATGCGGCTGTCTGGTAAGCCCGAGCGGATAATCGGAGAGACCGGATTAGGTATCGGCCAGTTCATCCGTCCCAAGGGCATTGCCCGGGACAAAAAGGGTGTCATCTACGTTGCGGATTCCTATCTCAACGCCATCCAGGTTTTCAGGCCTGATGGTACCTTTGTGGCGCTTCTGGGAAACGAGAACGGACTACCCCTCGACGTCGGATCTCCCAACGGAATCGTATTGGCGCCCCCTGACCGGCTTGTTATCTGTGAAAAGCTGGCACGCAGGGTACAGGTGAGAAAAGTGCCGACAATGCGGGTTTCACCCTGATGTCCGGCAGGGTTATGATAACGAGGCATTCCCCGGGTCCCGTCCTCCGAGGGCTTCTCGTTGTATTGATAATCCTGATGACTGCGGATCGGGGGGTTGGAGCCGTCATCGGTTCCCCTCATGACCTGTTCGGACAGGGCTATCTTTCCACCAGTGGGGACAAACTCAAAACCAACCCGCAGTGCGACTTTTGCCACTTTGTCTCATCCGATGACAGGCCTCTCATCTGGCGTGCCGTCCCACCCTCCCTGAGAACCCTCGGGACCGTGGGCATTACCTGCTCTTCCTGCCACGATGGCGTTTCCATAATGGACCGAAATGTGGACGCGGGATTGACCGTTTTTCACCCGGACAGCCATGGCCTGGACCCCAATATGGCGACGATCGACACCTTTTTAACGAACACGGGGCTGCCCAATTTGTCTGGCGGGGCGATGAACTGCACCACCTGCCATGACCCCCACAACGAGGCCAACCGCCCCTTCCTGCGCGTTCCGCTACTGGGGCTGTGCGAAAGATGCCACAGAGGCCGGAAGGCCGTGGGGGCCGGTCCCGAGAACAGGACCGGCGATCATCCCGTTTCCGTGGAGCCGTACGACAAGATCGGTGGAGCGAGCCCCATATCCGTTCAACAGGGATTTAAGGTCGCCTTTCCCCTGAACTATCCTGCCGCCAATGGACGCGGAGCGAGCGGGGTACACTGGATGCTGGGCGGTCACCTCGGCTATGGCAGTCAGGGCAAGATTGAGTGTTGGACATGCCATGCCATCCATGGCAGGGATAAAAAAGGCCCGGTGGATAGTCTCCTGGCGGTAGATCCCGTGCGAAGCGTGTCCGATGAATTTTGCGAGGGATGCCACCGGGGAGAGAGAGGGGACGGTGAGAAGACCCCGCCCTTTCCCAATCCCGGGGGAACGGTGACAGGGCGGACATATCACCCGGAGGATGATGACCTGTCCAACGGACCGGGTTCCATTGTTGCCATCGCCGACACGGTGGAACTGGAGGGGTATGTCTGGGGATCGCCGGACCCCGACACGGATCAGCCGAGGATCCTGTGCACCACATGTCACACTGCCCATGATGGGCTGGCTTACTCCCCGGGCCTGGTGAAAATAAGCGACACGATCCGCAATGACTCAGGCATAAACTCCTTCTGTGAGATATGTCACCGCCTGCCGCCGGAGGGACATCACGGTTACAATGAGTGGGACAAAAGTTCCCTGGCCGGGTCGACGATCGCCATCCCACTGGGGAATTCGAACCTGGGTTTTATCTACGGTAGTCAGTTGCAGCCGGGTACGGTGTACTGCGGCCTTTGCCACAGGGCCCACAACGCCGGGTACCGCCGCAAAGAGGTGGATTACATTCCCATCCTTGTAGACAAGGGAACCATGTTGTGTGCCGGTTGCCACCGCTTGGGAGTCAGCCATTTCATGGGAGATCCCACTCTGCCTTCCACGTATGATGTTGGCGACCCGCCGCTCAAACGGGACCAGTGGCCTGCCAGCCTGAAATATTCCTATTATGGTGGTGAAGGCGAACTTCCAGGCGTAGTAACCTGTCTTTCGTGCCACGATATCGGGCCGATCCTGGATGGGGCCGAGCAGCTTTCCCACTATCTGCTTGCCCCGGCCGGGGAGGATGTTGAGTGGGCCCCGGGCTACTCTGAGGAGTATCTTTGCACTGGATGCCACGGCGAGGCCCCTGCCACGGTTGGAGGGGGCGCAACGCATCCTCTGCTTGACGCCGACACGGCCAAATTCTCCACTATCTACTCGGATCATCTCATGCCCGGCGAGACTTCCGCTTCATATACCATGAACAACCTGATAAACTGCCAGTCCTGTCATTTACCTCACGGGGCTGCTTTGCCGGGAGGGGTTTACATGTTGAAAATTGCCCGGGGAACAAATACGGCCCCGCAGGCTATTCACCCGAAGATTGAATACACGGCATTGTGTAACTCGTGTCATCCGGCCGCTGAGTATTAGGGAACCGTCGTGTTATCTGCTCCGGATATAAATGACAGCGACCTTGCGGTAAGGATTCAAAAGGGCGACAGGGACGCCTTCACAGAGCTGGTGTCTGCCTACCAGAACAGGATATTCAACTTCACATATCAGTTTTTCAGGAACGAGGACCTGGCTGCGGAACTCACCCAGGAGACGTTCCTGAGGGTATTTCGGTTTATCAAGCGGTATGATCCCAGGAAGAAGTTCTCTACATGGATATACAGCATTGCCAAAAACATCTGCATCGACGAATACCGCAGGATGAAAAGGGGGAAAACCGTGTCCATGGATGAAGTTCCCCCCGGCGCTATCGTCAGGGATGACGGCGCTCTCCACCTGAAGGACCCATCCCACATATCCATACAGATGGAGGAGAGGATGTTTATGGAGGAATCCATCGCCCTCCTGCCGGAGAAATACAGGACCGCCATTATCCTCTGCTATTTTCAGGACCTTTCCTACCGGGAGATCGCGGATGTTCTCGGGATCAGCCTGAACCTGGTCAAGGTAAGGATCTTCCGTGCAAAAAAAAGGCTCCTGGAGATCATAAGGGACCGGTCGTGCCCGGATAACTAGACTGCCGCAGGGAAAGTCAAAGACGGTCTCACGCCCGCTCCCTTCCGCCTTCGCTAAAGCAACGCCACTCATGTCATCGCGAGCAGGTACTTTGCGAAGCGATCTAGTCAACCGCACGGGATTGCCGCGTCACTCAAACCTTTCACCCCCACCTCTGGTCCTCCCCCCTCAAGGGGGAGGAAGAGTAAGGAATGTCTCCTTCTTATGCTCGCAATGACAGCAAATTCATCCAGGCACTCGTTCACAGGATGAATTTAAAGCTTTTTCCCAGTTGCCCTCTTACCCATGCGCCGGGTTAACTTGTAAAAACCTTCGGCTTTTCGAACACCGGGCAGCAAACCGAGGCCGCATAGCGCCAGTTCACGCATCATTCTGTCGCTCTCTTCCCTGCGAAACGGCTTCAGGATGTAGGCCTTCTGGAAAATCTCCTCCGCATAGGGATTCAGGGCTTGGATCGCAGCATTGCGCTGCCCTGTCGACAGCAGGGATAATAGGGGGGTGATCAGCTTCCCGGCGCCGGGCGCGTCGTATTTCGATAGCCGTTTTTCCGCCTGTTTGAGGATCCTGGCGAAGCTGGCTTCCTCTATATGCCCCGGGGGGCGGCGTGAGGGACTGTGACGGCGCGGTTCTGTTTTAACAGGGGCGTTCTTCGGCCGGGTGGCCGATTTTCTATGAACCGGTGCAGCTGCCTTGCCCTCATCCCGCGATTTATCCGCCGTGAACTGTTTCCGATGTACGATGTCAAATGGAACTGTCACAGCCGCTTGATCATGATTTTTGGTGCCGTCGCGTTGATGAAGCCCGACGGCAGTGAGCGCGAAAACCATCATGGCAGCCGTTACAAACGATATTGGTTTCAGATGTCGCGTGATCTTCAGCTTCTTCAGGAAAGTCTTTTTTCGATTACGGAAAACCTGCCCCTCTTCCAGGATCAACAGTTTGTAGGGCGAAAGCGTGATGGGATGGCCGGGCGTTATCAATTGCAGCCGGCTTTTCTCCTGTCCGCGTGCCGGTGTGCGAAAAAGCGGGGTTGGTCTCAGGATGACCTCTCCGGCGAAGCGTGGAAAGTGGGGATCGTTCACCCGGATCTGGCTGGCGGACGACCGGCCCAAACGTATTGTATTCCCCTCAGGCCTGTGAATCGAGATAGCCTTCCCGGCTCTGGCCAATAAAATGAGAGAGGGAAGCGACCCCGGCGCGGTGTCAGTAGAACATGCCTTCCGCTTCATCAAGTTCCTTTCTTCCGTACACCCATGCTGCTGGGACCCAGTCCTTGAGGCGGTCCATCTCATCCATGGCCATGGAAATCTGGCCGGAAGCAATGAGAGATCTGCTTTTAATCACGGCCCTGCGTAAAAGGATCTGCATTCTCCCCTCCACTGTGGCTCTTATCGACTCCATCTGCTTGGCTGAATCAACGTCCCCGCCTCCCGGGAGCCCGGATCTCAACATGAGATAATATCGCGAGATTTCCCGTCCGCCCGCCATGGGGTCGTCAAGGACGGATCGAATGTTCGCCATCCGCCTCCCGGTGGCGTCTCCTTCCTTCGCTTTCGGCAAACCGGCTGCAACACGGACATCGCGGGCTCCCCGGGGTCTCGCCGGAGTGATCCTGCCTGACGGCTGAGTAGTCAGATCGTGGCGAGCCTGAGAGGAGAGGGCGTTCCGGCTGAGAAATGGTCCGGCAAAGAGGAGGGCGGCCAGGACAATGGCTGTGGGCAGGAGGAATCTGAGTTTCAGGCATGTAATGTGGATAGTCCCATTTTCGGTGTCGAATGGCCCGTGGACTACCTTTCCGTCGACAACGCTTATGCTCTCATCAGAAAACGCCGGGTCACAGATAATCAGGTCGTCATCGTTGCCTATCCCAATGGAGAAGGAGCCGGTTAAAAAGAAAAAGCGCCGCCGTTTCTTTCCGCCGCGAATAGTTACGATGCAAGGGGTCATGGCCGACAGTGCTCCGTGGATGTCCTTATGACTGATCTGATGACAATAGACAGCCGGTCTCCCAACGCTAACTTTAGCGGAGGGTGGTCCGGCATGTGCGGGACCTCCAGGATGTGCCGGCAGCCGCGGGGCGATGACGGGAGCCGGAAAGGCTCCACTGCCCGTGTTGAGCCGAGAAACCTCATGGATGCATCGAAAAAATACAGGTCCAGCGAAAACCTCATCCATACTGTGTGTACGCGTCCCGTGTGCAGAAGCAAAATGGCGGTCCCGTCTTCAGGCCGTCTGCTGAACATGAACCCCCTTAATCTTCCCCTGAAACCGCACCGAATATCAAGGTCCCGGATAATGACGGCGCCGGACCGTGTGTCGATGGCCTCTACCATGGCTGTCCCCCTATCAGGGTTACAATTATGGGACTGAGGATGACGAGAAAAGACGCGGGAAAGATGAAGAGAAGCAGGGGGATCAGAAGCTTTACGGAGAGTGTGTTCGCGAACTGTTCCCCCTCCAGGATAAGGCTTTCCCTGATCCTGCCCGACTGTTCCTTGAGCGTCCGCCCAATGGGGGTTCCCAGTAAGAGCGCCTGTGAGATAGCCCCCAGGGCCGCGTCAGCCGTGGACAGTCCCAGGCGTTCCCTCATCCTGTCGATAGCCTCCGGGTGGGACGCCCCCAGTTCAACGTCATGTTTGAGCCGGTTGATCTCGGCGGTCAGTGGGCTTTTTTCGCCCAGGATTTCAGCGCTGCCCATGAGGGCAGGTATCAATGCGTGGCCGGCCTCGACACCCAGGACAAGAGAATCGAGCATGGTCGGCAGGTCCCGCCGGAGCAGCTCCCTTCTGCGATGCCTGCGCGATCTTCCGATGGCAAAATACAGGAGGAATGCTATAGGCAGGATGAATAAAAGGGTGGCCTTGCCGCGGGGGAGGGACCATACGATTGCCGCGGCCAGGAATACCGTCAGAATTGCCGCGAACAGGCGGTTTTTTGCCCTGGGGACGATGAAAGCGAGTGTGCCTGCCCCGGCGGCCACGGCGATTGCGGCCATTATATCCTGAGGATGCATCAGAAAACCTCCTTATGAACCATCCTGAAGATGAATGCGGCTCCGAAACCCTGCAGCACAAGGGAAAGCAGCAGAATTTTCCGGCCGAGGGGGCTTCGCAGGACCGGAAACAGGCTTTGCGGGCTGACCAGGAACAGCCCGGCGAGAAAGAGCAGCGGGACCAGGCACAGGACTATCCCCTGGAGCCGGCCCTGGGCGGACATGGCGGCGATTTTCCCGCGCAGCGCCTCTCTGTCCCGGGAGATCCTGGCCAGAAGATGTAAGGACTCAACGAGATTGGAACCCGACCGGTGGGCGCTTGCCATGCTGTGCAGTACGAGGGGAATTGATCGTCGTCCAAAGAGCCCTGCGACATTTACCAGGGCATCATCCAGGGATTGTCCGGCCTTCATCCGGGTAAGGACCTGGGAGAAGATGGGGGCCAGAGGGTGGTCTGCCGGCCGTGTCACGGTTTCCAGGGACTGCTGGAGGCTATGCCCCGCGGAAAGGCCTGAGGCTATCCGTTCAAGCGTCTCAGGAAGCCTGCGTTCCAGCCGCTTTTCCCCGAGATGACTGAAACGTTTATCACCCTTTTCCCTCGGTCTGATCCCGGCAAAGAGCATGGCCGCCGGGATGCCCACTGAGATACCGCATATCATGGAGACGGCAAGGTCGGCAGCGGTCACTTGATAATCCTCCCTGCCACCTCAAAGGATGCGCGTTTCCGGTCCTTTTGTGGGGAAAAAGAGGGGATCATACCTGTCGGCCGCAGTTCGTTGGATCCACTGTCCTTGCGGAATGTAAAAATGTCCTGAGTAAGGATCTGATCGCCCTCGAGACGGTCCACCTCGGTTATGCTGCTCACAATTCTCCGTCCTTCCGGGGACCTGCTGATCTGAATGACCAGCTGGATAGCGGATGTGACCTGCTCCCGGATGGCGCGGTAGGGGATGTCCAGCCCGGCCATCATGGCCATTATCTCGATCCTTTTGAGGGCGTCACGCGGGGAGTTGGCGTGGCACGTGGTCATAGACCCGTCATGGCCGGTATTCATGGCCTGGAGCATATCCATGGCCTCACCTCCCCGGCATTCACCCACGATGATCCTGTCGGGCCTCATGCGAAGGCTGTTCTTTACGAGATCCCTGGCTGGTATTTCCCCCAGGCCCTCCACGTTGGGGGGGCGTGTCTCCAACCGGATAACGTGGTCCTGGTGCAGGTCCAGTTCGGCCGTGTCCTCTATGGTGATAATGCGTTCGTCTTCCGGAATGAAGGAGGCAAGGCAATTGAGCAGGGTGGTCTTGCCGGTCCCGGTCCCTCCGGAAATCAGGATGTTCGTCCTGGAGTGTACCGCCGACGCGAGCATCTCCGTCGCATCCTGCGTCAGTGATCCCAACTCAACCAGCTTTTCAATGTCAAGCCTCTCGGCCGGGAATTTCCTTATGGTGAGAACGGGGCCCATGAGTGAAACGGGGGGGATGATGACGTTGATCCGGGAGCCGTCGGGGAGCCTGCCGTCCATGTATGGTGTGGATTCATCCACCCTGCGTCCCAACGGAGCGAGGATGCGGTCTATGACCCGCATCAATGAATGTTCATCGGAGAAAACAGGGTCCCTTCTGGTGAGTTTCCCCCCACTTTCCAGGTAGACGCCTTCCAGGCCGTTCACCATGATCTCGTCTATGGAAGGATCATTCAACCAGTCGTGGAGCGGACCGAGACCCATGGCGTGCGTCAGGGCTTTTTTTGTCAGGTCATCCGCCATTTTCGGATCGGCGTGAGGTGGGAGGAGTCCAAGAATCCGGGGATAGAGATGCTTCTCCGCGCGCGAGGCCAGTTCCCTGTCATCGCCCCCGTCCTTTCCGGTCTCGGAGTCAAGTATTTTCGGGAGAGAATTTATGGCCTCCATCATTATTTCCCTCTCGTTTTCACGCGTCAAACCCTCGGCAGGCATCCTCTCTTCCCCGGGAATGGATGTCTCCGGCGAATGGCATATCCGAAAGCGGAATGGACCGATCCTCACCTCCTGGTCGCCGTGGAGAATTTCCGCATCGTCAATCATCATGCCGTCCACGTACGTTCCGTTGGCGCTTCCACGATCTTTAAGGGAAAAGAAGGACTTGCCCTCCACGATGCTGATGCAGGCGTGTTTTCTCGATACCGAGGGGTGGTCCAGACATATGTCCGATTCGGAATCTCGTCCAATCTCGACCCGATCTCCGGTGATCCGTATTATTCTGTTCTCCTCCATGGGTGTCTGAAAGGTGGCAATAAGGTTCATTTCGGCTCCTCCGCCCGAGGGGGACAGGGAAACCCCTGCCCCCCCAATGCATGTTTAATTCGAATTGGCTGTGACCAATTCCCTGACCCTGTTCACAAGTTTGTTCCCGATGCCCGACACCAGGATGAGGTCATCAACGGAGGCAAATGGACCGTGCTCCGTTCTGAAATCTACGATGGATTGGGCCTTGATGGTCCCGAGGCCCGGAAGCGCGGTAAACTGTTCCACGGAAGCGGTGTTGATATTAAGCCTTGAACCATCCTGGGACGCAGCTGAGACGACCGTGGGTGCGGCGAGGACCGCCATGAAGGCCAGCAACAGAAGGGCGACGGTGAAAACTTTCTTTCCGGTTATTGATCTTTTCATCATTTTCTCCTCTCATCATTGGAAGGCATCGGGGGAAGGCAATTGGTCCTCGGAGAGGTCGGCAGCCAATCTGCCGCCCGTCCCGTCGGGGCCTTCGCTTCCGGCCAACCGGGGTGTCAGGAAGACGACCAGTTCCGTCTCCCTCCTCTGAAAACTTCTTGATTTGAACAATTCACCGAGGATCGGTATGTCGCCGAGGAACGGAGTTTTTCTGATCTTGAGGGCGTCATCGGTATTGACCAGCCCGGACAGGACGACGGTCTGATTTGCCACGAGGCTCAGCGATGTGGAGATCTTTCTCGTGAGGATCCCCGGTATGCCTTCCACCGAGTTCGCCTGATCAATGGTGCTGACCTCCGAGGTTACGAGTACATTGATGCGCCCGTCAGCTGAAACCTCCGGAGCAACCTCGAGGATTATCCCGTAGTGTTTCCATGTTACGGATACATTGCCGTCGGCATCGGTTCTGGGGATGGGGATCTCACCACCGGCCAGGAACGATGCTTTCTCGCCCGATCTGCAGACGATCCTTGGCTTGGAGATGATGCGCGCTTTGCCCTCTTCCACAAAGAGATTGACAGTCATTTCCATGGCGCTGCCGGGCAGCAGCCGGCCCAGCCTGAATCCCGACGGATCACTGAAGGAAAGGGCCGCCGGCCACCGAACCCCCAATTCCTTGAGCGCGGTGCGGTTTATCTCCGTGAAGCTGACCTCGAAGGTGACCATCCTCGGGTTGATGACCCCTTTGCGTGTCCCGTCGATGAATGGAAGGTTGTATGCCTGGCATATTTTCCCGACCCGTGCCACGTCATCGGAGGATGCAGGGGTGCCGCTGAGAAACAGGCTTTCACCTACGACAGTCATGTCCAGGCCCTTGATCCCTATGGCCGCCATGGCGGATCCTATAAATTCCGCGGCCACCTGGAGGGCGTTCCGGTGAAGTGTGCATAGATTGATTATCCCGTTGATGGATCTTGACACCTCCTGAACGCGGCGAAGATCTTCAGGGGAAAGGAGTTCTCCCTGAAGGACGGCGCCTCCCGGAAAGCTGTTGATCCTGAGATTCTCGATGTCCCGCAGGGAATGGAGGGCCTGCGAGGGGTCTGTCGGCCCTCCCCTCGGAACCGGATTGTCCACCGGCTCCTGTCTGAAGATCGCCTCACCGTCAGGGTTCTGCTCCCCTGCCATTCCCACTCCCGGTGACGCCAGCAATGCGCCGATGGCCACTACTGTAAGAATGCAGCCCGGCCGGTTCATCGGTAGTCTCCCCGCGTCCTGGCGATGAGCGTTATCTGGCCGTTTTGCATGGCTGAAGCAACCTTCAGCGCCAGTTTCCGGTCGACCATCAGGGTGATGGAGGAGGGGAAATCATCCCCCAACCGGTCCGGTCTTTCCGGGCGAATCCAATTGCCCACGGCAAGTATGGGAACCGATTCCCCTAAAATGACGCTGGTGGGTTGAGCCGACCCGTCCACGAAGCGGGTCCACAACATGTCGACCCTGTCTCCCGGCGAAAGCAGATGCGCCAGGGTCTGGACCTCGCCGGCGGGAAGAGCCATGGCACGGAGCCCGGACGGGATCCTTTCCGTAGGGTAGTGGATCCTGGGCCCCTCGGGCAGATCCGTCCAGAGAATCGGGTCTCCCTGCGGGACAGGATGAATGAGGGTCCTGCCGTTGATAAGCTCCATGTCGGCCGCGAGGATCGCCCGTTTTGGAAGATGAGCTTTGGGGAACCCGGTTGCCGAAAGGTTCTCCCCGCTCAGCGTGTCTCCGATGGAGAGGGGGTTTCTCGTGGTGAGGACCTGAACGGTTTCCTGGATGCCGGTGATCCGGTTCCTGATAGCCTGGATTTTCATCATGTACCCGGTCCCGACCAGGATGCCGATCATGCCCGAAATGATAATGATGGTTGTTCTGCGTTTCATTCCTGCCTCCATTCAGGGGATGGGTGATGAAATGATGGCGATAATGATCCGCAGGGACTTTTCAAAGACACCTGATATGCTCGCGGACAGGGCAGCTATTCCCATGGCGACGAGGGTCGTGACGACAATGGTTTCAACCAGGGATTGTCCCGTATCGCGATTAATTCCCATGGCTGCTCCCTGCTGACACGGTCGGGGTTGGCAGCGCGTTGAGATTCAGGTGAACCGGGTCGATACCGATTCGGCGAAGCGCTCTTATCAAAGCCCCGGTTCTTACACCGCCTGAAATTATTTTCTCCAGCGCACCCTTGACGTCTCCGTCCTCATATGTGGGCGATGCCAGATATGTAAGACCCCGATCCGAAGGCGCTGGGTCAGAGGGAAGAAGTCCCGAAAACGGCACACTCTCCCGAACCATGCGGGCGGGATCGAGGGTTATTTGCGCTTTGAAAAACTTCCCCGGGTAAGCGTTGGAAAGGGGCGGGGGAAACTTGATCGGGCTGCTTATCCCGGTTTTCCAATGGAAGTCATCCCCGGAGGGGTAAGGTGGGATCATGGAATTTACATGGGTCCCGGCGAGTTCCCTGTAAATCTGCCCGCTGTTGGGGATGGACATCCCGAGGCTCAGAAACTCGTCTATCCATACGGGAAAGGCCTGGTACGCCAGCATGGTCCAGGATGCGGCCATCAGAAGAACGAGAACCGGAATGACGACGATGAATTCGATGAGGGCCTGCCCTCGCCGGCACGAGTTGAATGCACGGTAATTCAATGCCTTATCTCCTTTAGAATCAGCCTCGGAACCAGGTGGCGCGCTGTGGTTTCCCTGGACACAGGTATCAGGCGGGACCTCCAGAATGGGTTGAAAAGGTTGGTCCTCTCCTCGGGTTTCCCCGGACGTTCGTAATAGATCTCCCCCGAACTGACGGCGTAGAGCTTTTTTTCGTAGCCGGAGAGACCCTCTGAAAAATGAGGGGCCTGTGATTCCATCAGCAGAGTCAGGCCGGGGATAAAGTTTCCCCTGGAGATATTCAGTGTCCTGCTATGGGAACGGTAGCCGAACCCGGATGCCCGGCTGCCCGAGGACAGAACCGTTTTCCATGACCAGTGAAGGTGTCTGAACCTTTTGACCTTTAACTGGTCGAAAGCCGCGAAGTCATCAGGAAGTACCCAAGTTCCACCCCTCTTCTTGACGGGAAGCGATATGGCTCCCAAACTGATTCTCCAGTTTCTCCTCAGGGTGTGGGGGTTTAAGGTCGCGCGTATTATCCGCGTCGTGTCGCTTCCGGGTAGGGGAGCCATGCCTGATGACACCGATCGGGCCTGTTTTAACAAAAACGCTTGGGAAACAGGCGAGATTGAGCTTCCGGGGAAGTTTTCCGAGGCGGACAATCC
Organism: bacterium BMS3Abin14; assembly: GCA_002897695.1. Lineage (NCBI taxonomy): Bacteria > bacterium BMS3Abin14. The sequence continues at coordinate 6,838 of BDTG01000042.1, read as the reverse complement.
GGCTGCTCTCAGGGTCACGAAGGGGAGGGATGCGCGGACCAGACGTTGCTCGGAACCGATAACGGTCCGATGGATCCGTGCGACCGGGATCAGTATCCGCGCGCCTCTTCGGGCCAGAGCTTCCACGGCCCTGCCGCCCCTGCCGAGAGCCACCGAGAAGGCAAGGCCGCCGCCTGGGATAAATCGGATGATTCGGCCAAAACCGTCAATGAGCCTGCGGTAGAAGGTTGTCTCGCTCACGAGGGTATTGACCTGTGCCGCCAGGGCGTCGTCCGAAAGCATGGCCCTGTTTGCCATGGCTATGGCATTCAGTCCGTTGGCCTCCGCGTTAAGGGCGGATTTGAGGGCCAGGTCGGCGGTGAGTTGGAGCCGGATCTTGTCCCTTACGACCAGGGACAGGCGGAACAGCCCCAGAAGGAGGATGACTCCGATGGACAGGAAAACGATCCCGAGGACCATGGCCTGCCCGGAGCGGCTTTCATGAACGCGCATGTCTGTTTCCTTCTGTGTCCCAGGGAATCCGGAGCGGTTCCATTGGAAGCGTCCACGTGGCTGTGAGGGGAAGTGAGGGGCGTGTCACCGACGACGTCAGGACGCCACGGTTAAGCAGGCGGCCGGCCAGAGGGAGCATCAGGGGGTAGTTCCATGTCACCCGAACCCTCAATAGCCTGTCCGTATTTTTCGCACCGGCATCGGGTTTCCCGGACGGTTTTCCGGCAGCCTCCGACGAAATGACTTCCACCTTAAAGATATGTTTGCCTGTGAATACTCGCCCGGTCATGGGCAGCAGGACCCTGCCTGCGGCGGTCGTCATCTGATCCACATCGCCGTTCCATACCGCTCCCGTACGCGCCGCGGTAAAAGCCGCATACTGGACGACGACCTGCGCCATGCACAGAAGAGCGCCCTGGAGAAGAACCGTGACCAGGACGAGAAAGACAGGGAGGGTGAGGATCGCCTCAACCGCTCCCTGTCCCTGTTCCGAGGGGTTCGGCCTTGCCAGTGGGGTAATATGGATCGCCATCAGACCGGTAACCACTCTCAATGGGCCGAGGGCGAGAAGTCGCCCAGCCCCCTCTGGTTCTTTTCCCTTTCCGCTTTTCTGGCGAACTTGCCCGTGTCGCTGTGGGATGAACTGCCCGCCAGGGCGGCCGTCATGTTGTAGAACTGGTTCCGCACAACGTCCCCGAAATAACCCACTACGGCTATTGCGGCGATCGCCACCAGGGCGACGATTATGATGTACTCGGTCATCCCCTGGCCCTTTTCTGATTTTCTTCGCATCAATGTCATCTTCTCCTCCTTTCGTCGTTCACAGGTTGCATACACATAGGGCAATGTATGTGCCATCCGGGGATGCTGTTGACAACCCGTTGATTTCAAAAGAAAATTCGGTGCCAAGTAGGATTGGGGTTTAGTTCCGGAAAATCCAGATCCGGCAAAAATGCTGGAATTCGTCCGGATACCGGACAACTGTCCGGGAGTGAACGGGCGTGGGAGAACAGACGCGGAGAGTTGATGGCTGTCATCGCGAGCCGATACTGTGCGAAGCGATCCCGTGGGCGGCCGAAGGGCGCCGCAGCAATGAGACAGCATGAGGGTGCTGTTTCAGCTTCGTCTGGGATTGCCGCGTCACTCTCGATCACGCCTTGGGTGTGACTCGACGCTCCTCGCAATGACGAACAGCAATGAAGTTGATTTCAAAAATGTATTCCTTGTTTCCAACACGTTGATATGGTAGGAATTGGATGGCTTTAGACATTTTCTTGTGGGGAGAAAGGGCTATGGAGAAATGGCTGTAAGAATGGACCGATCGGCAGTTTCCAGGATATGGCCTGCGATGCTCTTGGCCCTTGGCGTCATCTTCGGAGGGTGCGGCACCTACGTAGACACAACGCCCCCGACCTCCACCCTCACAGACCCTCCCAGCTACATCTTCATGAACGGCCCCGGGGAAACCGTCACCTTCCGAGGGACGGCCTCGGACGATACCGTCGGGATCAAAGTTGAGATATCCTTCGACGGCGGGACCACCTGGTCGGAGGTTATTAACGACCCCCTCCACTCGAGGTTCGACTGGTTATACGCCGCCACGGCAGGGGAGCTGTCCTCCGGTGGTCCCGTCATCTGGACCCGGGCCACCGACAACGACGGAAACGCAGAGGCTGATCAACTGTGGTCCGCCCCCTCGGTTTCGGTCTCTTCAACCCCGGCCGTTCTCGAGAGTTTCTACGCTAACGCCGGAACGGTGCTTTACCTCAGCTCGGGAACCGGGGGAGCCTACGGGACCAGTTCGTCAGTAGGCCCCGTGCTGGCCAACACAAAGGACCTCATGGTTGTCGGCAGCGGATACGGTACAGCCCTGACCGCGGACGGGTTCTCAGCAGTCGATGCTACCCCTCAGACCGCGCTCGCCACGTCGAGCGGGTCCTCATACATCTTCAGCGTAGGGTCTGATCTCATCCTTAAGAATCTTCGGATCATCGGCGGAACTAAAGGGGTGTTTCTCGCTGATAACGGTCCTTTAAAATTGGAACTTGGCGACTGCCTCCTCGAAAAACAGGAAGGGTGGGGAATTTACGCAGACGACACCAATGGTACAGGGGGTACTGTCCAGGTTACCGTCTCCGGAGTCATGATCGACGCGTCGTCCGCCACAGCGACTGACCACGGTGGCGTATTCCTCGACGACACCGTTTTCGATGTCAGCGACTCCCTGGTCAAGGGGCAACAACTACCCTCCGGGTTCGGGGCCGGGATCTACGCTCAGTCCGGATCAGGGACCATCGACAGCAGTGTTTTTTCCGAGAACGGTTACGCTATCTGGGTTTCCAACGCCTCTCCGGTAATCTCGTCCTGTGTCGTCGATGGTAATAACCTCTCACAGACCAATGGGATTGCTTTCTCCGGTACTTCAGGGACATTTCCCGAACTCAGATACAATATTGTTAAAAACAACAGTGGGGCAGGCGTTGATATCGTAGGCAAAGTCGGCCCTGTTTTTCTGCATAATACTATCACCAACAATCAGAATGCCGGCATACTCATCGATTATAATTTCAGCAGCATCAATGATTTACCGGTAATGGGGAATTGCGCGGCTTTCAATATTTGTTCAGAGGGGGGAAGAAACAGTTTCTTCGGCAACAGCCCCTATGATGTGATTGTTTCCGGTACAAGCACCAATTTTATTTCTATTTTCGCCCAAGGCAATTATTGGGGATCGGGGATATCAACCTTTGCCGCTGTGGATCAGGTAATACAGGATGGGGATATCAACGGTCCAGGTGTTCCTCTAAGTAACTGGGGAGAGGATTTTCCGGCTCAGAGGGCCTATCTGTTGTTTTCCCCGTTTGATCTGAGCAACCCTAATTAGATGGTCTCTCTGCATCTTGGCGCCTTTAGTGAGTCACGCTTTTTGCGTGACGAACGAGCGTGAGATGAATTGTCCTTGAACCGGAATATTAAAGAAAGGTTGACATGACCGCCTCCACCGTTTACTTCACCAATCTCCGTACCCGGATGGGCTACAGCCTCCTGGACAAGACCCGCAAGCTGTTTAAAAGGAGCGGCTTCGCCGACCGCATCGAAGAGGGAGACAAGGTGGCGGTCAAGCTTCACTTCGGTGAGGCGGGCAACACCGCCTTCCTGCCCCCGGTGTTCGCCCGGGTGGTCGTGGAGGAGATCAAAAAGGCAGGCGGCAAGCCGTTTCTCGTGGATACCAACACCCTTTACAAGGGGAGCCGTGGCAACGCTGTCGATCATATCGAGACGGCCATAGCCAACGGTTTTTCCTATGCCACCGTGGGCGCTCCGGTGATCATCGGGGATGGGCTCGTCGGCAGGGACTACGTCCGCGAGGAGGTCAACGGAAAGCACTTTGCGGATGTCAAGATAGCCGAGGCCCTGTACTACGCCGACGCGCTGATCAACCTCACCCACTTTACCGCCCATGAGCTGTTCGGGTTCGGCGGGGCACTGAAAGGCCTCGGGATGGGGGGTGCGGCCCCCAGCGGGAAACAGGAGATGCACTCGGATGTCCTGCCGTTCGTTACAGAGGAGAAATGCACTTCCTGCGGGCTGTGCTTTCAGTGGTGTCCGGCCGACGCCGTCATGTGGGAAAACGGCACTCCGGCGAAAATCATGGAAGCGGTCTGTATCGGGTGCGGTGAGTGCACGGTGGCGTGTAATTACGGCGCCATAGCGGTGAACTGGAAGACCGATCCGACCATAACCCAGGAAAAAACGGCCGAATACGCATTCGGCGCGGTGAAAAACAAGCTGGAAAAATCCCTTTTCTACAATTTTCTCATTAATATCAGTCCGGATTGTGATTGCTACGATTTTAACGATCCGCCCTTTGTCGCCGATGTTGGAATACTGGCCGGAATGGATCCCGTGGCGCTGGACCAGGCGTCGGTGGATCTGGTCAACAGCGCGCCGGCTCTTGCGGGGAGCAAGCTGGAAGATCTGAAAAGCAGCGACAAGGTCAAAAGCCTTCGCGGGATCGAGTGGCGGCCCATTCTGGCGCATGCTGAGACCATCGGCCTCGGGAGAAGGGAGTACATGCTTGAGGAAGTGCAGTAGCTTCATCGTCCTCATCCTGGCGGCTCTCCTCATAATGAAGCCGTTTCCCGCCATAGCCGGGGAGGGGGGGATAAGGACCCTGAGATTTATCCTGGTCCCGGAGCGGAATATCTTTCGCCAGGAGGATAAGTACCGGAAGCTGTGCGACTATCTTTGCAGTCATCTGTCGCCGGTCAAGGTCCTGTTCGAGGTGGCGAAGAGCTACGAAGAAGTTATGAGCCAGATGGAGGACGGCAGGGCACAGGGAGGGGTGCTGGGGAGTTTCCTGGCCGTCCATGGGATGGAGAAGCACGGCTTTGTCCCCCTGGTTCGTCCGGTATGGCTGTCGGGGGATTCCTATTATCGTTCCTATGTGTTCAAAAAAACCGGTTCCGGACTGACCCGCGACATATCGACATGGAAAGGCAAGTCCATCGCCATGGCGAATCGTAGTACATCCGCCGGATTTTTCTTCCCCATGGCGCTCGTTAAAACCGGGGGGATCGATGATCCCGAGGCGTTCTTCTCAAAACTTTTTTTTACCGGGAGCCATGATGCCTCCATCTGGATGGTGGCCAAGGGGCTCGCTGACTTGGGCGCGGCGAAGAATACCGTTTTTGATGAGACCATGAAAATAAAACCGGAATTAAGCGGGCAGGTTGAGATCCTGTATTCCGGTGGTCATTTTCCTGATGACACAGTGACCGTGACACGGGAGGTCCCCCCCTCTCTCCAGAAGAAGATCATCGAGGCTTTTCTCCATATGGATGCCACTGCCGAAGGCAGGGAAGTGTTAAAGAGATTTGGCGCCAGGCGTTTCATCTCCTCGCCTCCCGCTGATTACGTCGACGTTATAAAGACCGTCAAGGCGGGGGGATTCGACCTGTCAAAATTGAAAGTTGTAGACCACACCGCCAGATGAGCCCCATTTCCCTCATCGACAATTTCTGCAATGCGATCTGAAACGCTGCATAATAGGGGAAGATCCAGTTGAAAAAGAAGATCATCTTCGGTCTGTCGTTGATCCTTCTGATTGCCGTAATCGGCGGATCCTTTATCGCTGTTCTCATGAAGCGTCTGGAAGCCGTCAACAGGGCCAGATATCAGGTCAGCACTGCCTACCAGGCCTTGAACTACCTGGAGATTGATATACTGAGGACCGTGGAGGATATCAGGTTCTCGTGGAATAATGAAAAACGTCTCAGGGTGCTTCTGGACAGGGTCAAATCCATCAAAGAATCAATTAAGTCGGTCAGGAACGACATCCTTACCGACCAATTTGCCACGGAGAGCTGCGGCAGCTGCCACATCCGGGGGGATCTCAAGGTTGATGATATGAAGAATCTCCTCAAGGGTCTTGAAAAGTCGTTCGATAACCTGACTTTTCTTGCCAGCGTGTTCATCACCCGGGGGCCTGGGGTCGACGAGGACAAGATCCTCCAGGAAATGAAATCCAGCCTGGACGAGATAAATACCCTGATGGATGAACTGGACAAACATGTTTCTCCCATGATCGGCCATACCGATGCCAAGGTGAACCGGACCCTTGCCGGCATCTACCGTGCCCAGGAGTTGGTAGCAGTGTTTACGGTTTTATTAATTCTGGCGGGTTTCGTGATCCTTGTCAGGGTGATCACTCGTCCGTTCAATCTTCTGACCAGGGGTACGGAGGCTATCGTCAACGGGGACTACAACTTCAGGGTAAGCCTGACCGGCGATGATGAAATGGTCCTTCTGGCCCATCGTTTCAACACCATGGCCGAGGTTGTTGCAAATCGTGAGATGAGATTGAACGAGAAGAAGAGGGAACTGGAGGAACTGAACGAGAGCCTTGAGAAAAATGTGCGCGGCCGAACGGAGGATTTGAGGGGCAAGCGGCGTGAGCTGAACCGCAAGTTCCTGGAGCTTGAGTCCACCAATGAGGAACTCCAGGCCTCATATATCCAGCTTCAATCCACGGCGGCTGAACTGGAGGAGGCCCAGGCCAGGCTGCAGGAGAACTACGATATTCTCAAAGAGATGAACCGTGAACTCCAGCGGGCCAACGAGGTCAAGAACAAGTTCCTTTCCATCATGTCCCATGAGCTGAGAACCCCTCTCACCGTTATTAACGGATACCTGTCGCTTATCCTCGACAAGAACTATGGAGAGCCCTCATCTGTGCTGAAGGAGATCCTCGTCGTCATCAAGGAACAGGCGAAAAACCAGCTTGGCCTCATCGAAGAGCTGCTGGATCTCACGAGGATCGAGGCAGGGGAGTTCCGTCTCAACA
>BDTG01000041.1 GCA_002897695.1 bacterium BMS3Abin14 | reverse complement strand
CCTCTATCCTGTGTACAATAACAGCATGTTCGTGAGGATCATCGAGCCTGCGGGCCTTCTCTATAAAGCCAGCCTGGACTTTCTCCGGGATTTGGTAGTCTGGAATGCTGGGTGCAGAGGAATTTTTCCAGATCAGATAGCAGGCCAGGAAAAGGAACGGGCTCGCCAAAGGATATTTGGGGAGGAGAAGTATCCCCGATGTCAATAGAAACAAGGCCACCATAAAGGGAACATCGCACACCATCCCGGCATTCCCCGGCCACCGTGTCGAGACTTCCGTTTGACGGTCAGATTTATTGCACATCTGGTTCCCCCTTATCATGCTCGCTAGCCGTGAATGGAATGCAGGCCCTCTCCCCTTCTCCCTATCAATTATACACGAAATTCAAGGAGGAACATGTGTCAGTCATATTGGGGATAGAGGGAAATCGGCAAAGGCTGCTTAACGTTGTCAGGCACCCTCCATTGGGGCAATTCAACCTTTCCCCTTCGGCATAGGATTCGGCGGGTAAGCTTCAAGGATCGTTTCACATGAAGTAACATTTTCCCCCTCACCTCGATCCTCTCCCCCCAGTGGAGAGGAAGGGTAATGAAAGGGGCCGTCTGAAACCTCAAACTCTCAAACCTCAAACTTGAATTTACCTACCCCCTCAGCCGAAACGCCCTCCCGGCCGCCATGGAGATAATAAAGAAAATAGTGGCGAGGATGACGATGGTCCCCGACGCCGGCAGGTCGAGGTAGTACGCCGAGAAGAGGCCTCCCAGGACCGAGACGACCCCGGCGACACACGAAAGAATAATGGCCATGCGGAACCGGGAGGCAAGCTGAAGCCCAGTGGCAGCCGGAATGACGATAAGGGCAGCGACCAGCAGCAGCCCTACCACCTTCATGGCGAGGACCACGGTGACCGCTGTGAGGACCGCCAGAAGACCATCCAGACGGTCCACCTTGATCCCTGACGCCCGGGCCAGTTCATGGTCGAAGGCATTGAAGACGAGCTCATTGTAGTTGAGGATAATGGCTGAAAGGACAGCCGCCGCCAGGATCACCGAGACCCGAACCTCCCACACCCCGATGGCCAGGACATTGCCGAAAAGGTAACTGAAAAGCTGGACGCTGAATTTTCCGGACAGGCCGGCAATGACGATACCAAGGCCCATTCCCGCGCTGGAGACGATGCCGATGGCCGTGTCTCCGTAGACACCCGCACGGTCCCGGATCCGGAGGATGAAGATCGAGCTTAGAACCGCGACCACCAGCGCCGCGGCCAGGGGGGAGACGCCCAGGAAAAGTCCAATGGCAACCCCCCCGAAGGTGACATGGGCTAGCCCGTGGCCGATCATCGCGTCACGCCGAAGGATCAGGAACACTCCCAGCATGGAACACGCGAGGCCGATGAGCACCCCGGAGATGAGGGCGCGCTGCATGAAATCGAAGGCGAGGATCTCCATGGCTAATGCCTGTGGCAAACGAGATGCGAGTCGGGGCCGAAGAGGCTGGTGGCCTGGGTCGAGCTGCAGAATTCCTCGTGAGTGCCGTGAAAGATGAGTTTCTGGTTCAGACAGGCAACCTGGTGCACGTACCGGGTGATCACCCCGATATCGTGGGTCACCAGGATCAAGGTAATACCATCCACACGGTTCAGGTTCCCCAGCATGTCGTAGAAGCGGGTCTGGCTGGAGGCGTCAACACCGGCAGTCGGTTCATCCAGAATGAGAATGGACGGGTTTGACACCAGCGCCCTGGCGATGAACACCCTCTGCTGCTGGCCGCCGGAAAGAGCGCCGATGCGCCGCGATCCGCAGCCCTGCATGTCGACCAGAGCCAGGGCTCTTTCCACGGCTTTCCTGTCGCCGGGTTTGAAGAAGCGGGGAAACCGCCTTCCGGGAATAAGTCCCATTGCCACGATCTCGCGGACCGAGGCAGGGAAGAGAGGATCCATTTCCGTGGCTTGCTGAGGCACGTATCCAATGCGATCCCATTCCTTAAAATCCTTGATCTCCTTCCCCATGATCCTGGCAGTCCCCTCGTCGGGCCGGAGCAGCCCCAATATGGACTTTATGAGAGTCGTTTTGCCGGAGCCGTTTGGTCCGATGAGCGCCAGAAAATCTCCACGATTTACCTCCAGAGAAACATGATCCAGTATAAGATCGGCGCCGAAACTTATGGAGACGTTTTTCAGCGATATGAGAGGGTTGTTGTCATTCACATTCAAGCCCCTGTTTGAGATTGGCGAGGTTGAGCTTCATGAGATCCAGGAACGTGACGCCCTCCTTCCATTGCCGCGCCGTGACGTTGCCGGCGGGATACAGGGCCATGGTCCTGGCTCCCGTTTCCCGGGCGATGACCTGTGCCAGCCTCGGGTTCACCAGATCCTCGAAATACATCACTTTCAGATGGTTCTTCCGAACGATCTTGATAATCTGAACGATGTGGCGGGGGCTTGGTTCAGCATCGGGGCTGATGCCGTATACCGGAATCTGCTTAAGCCCGTATCTGCGTGCGAGATATCCGAAGGCGGAATGTCCCCCGAAGACGAATGTTTTCTTGCTGCATCCCGAAAGTCCGGTCCTGAAAAGACCGTCCATTTTTCTCAGCTCTTCCCTGTATCCGGCGGCGTTTTTCCGATAAACCGCCCCGGACGCGGGATCCAGAGTGACGAGAGCGCTCTCGATGCGCCCGACCATCCTGGCCGACATGGAAAAGTCCAGCCAGAGGTGCGGGTCCATGGCGGAGTTTTCCGCCGGAGAGTCGATGCCCCTGGACGCTTCAAGGACCATGGGTCCGCCTCCGCCCAGGGACCTCAGGATGTCCGATACCCACGGTTCCATTGCATGCCCCATGAATACGAAAAGATCAGCCTCCCGAATCCGCTTGATGTCGCTGGGCTTCGGTTCCCATAGATGGGGTTCGGCCCCGGGGGGGACAAGAAGATAGACATCTGCCGACGGGCCGGCCGTTGCCCGGGAAAATTCGTACAAAGGGAAAATCGAGGTTACAACAGATACGGATTTTGGTCCGGCGAAACACATACGCACCAAGATGAAGAGGGACAGGATGATAAGCGCCGAGACCATTTGTTTTCCGTGTCTTTCCATGGCTGACGGTAATTTAGCAGAATTTTGTGTTACATTCTACGCATGGATAAACGCGCCGTCTCGAATGCCCTGGACGAGGCCGCCACCCTCATGGAGCTTGGCGGGGACAATCCGTTCCGGGTACGGGCCTATCGGAACGCATCCAGGACCGTCCTGGGCCTGTCTGTCGACCTGGCCGAAGCGGTGGAGGACGGCTCCATCTTGAGCGTCAAGGGCATCGGAAAAAATATTGCGGAACACATCGGGGAACTCCTCGCGTCCGAAAGACCCCCATTTCTCGCCGAGCTGCGATCGCGCTTTCCCGCCGGCGTCCTGGAGATGCTCCGAATCCCCGGTCTTGGCCCCAGAAAGATCCGCGTCCTCATGGATAAGCTGGAGGTCGGATCGGTAGGCGAACTGGAATACGCCTGTCGGGAAAACCGGCTCCTGGATCTACCCGGCTTCGGAAAGAAGACCCAGGAGAACATCCTCAAGGGGATCGTGGGATTGACGGCCTACGCCGGACGATACCTCGCGGTCAACGTTCAGCGGGAGGCCGACGTTATCGTTGGGGCCCTGCATTCGGCCAAGGGGGCGGTCAAGGTCAGCGTGGCCGGGAGCCTTCGCCGGCGCAAGGAGGTGGTCAAGGACATGGACCTGCTGGCCTCCGGGGATGCCGAAGGGCTCATGGACGCCGTAGCCTCCCATCCACTTGTGGATGAGGTCACCGCCCGGGGGGACACCAAGCTTGCGGCCCGTCTCGGCTCAGGGGTGAACCTTGACCTTCGGGTGGTTCCTGACCACTCCTTTCCCTACGCCCTCCAGCACTTCACCGGCAGCAAGGAGCACAATATCGCCCTCAGGGGACGGGCTGTTTCCATGGGGCTCAAGTCCAGCGAGTACGGCCTGTTCAAGGGAGAAAGGAATATCCTGTGCGGGGATGAGGCCGAGATCTACGAAAGGCTTGGGCTCACTTATATCCCCCCGGAACTCAGGGAGGCCATGGGGGAGATCGAGGCGGCGGAAAAGGGTGAACTCCCCAGGCTGGTCGAACCCGAGGACATTCAGGGCGCCCTCCATGTCCACACTGTCGCCAGCGACGGTTCGGCAACCATGGAAGAAATGATCGACTCGGCAAGGAAACTCGGGCTTTCCTACCTGGGAATCACTGAACACTCACAATCGGCCCGGTACGCCAGGGGACTCGACCGGGACCGGGTTAGGGAGGAGTGGGAAAGCATCGACAGGATCAACGCCGGGCTCGAGGGATTTACCGTCCTCAAGGGGATCGAATCGGATATTCTGCCTGATGGTTCCCTGGATTACCCCGATGACATCCTGGCTTCTTTCGACTTCGTCATGGGCTCCGTGCATTCGGGCTTCACTATGCCGGAGGACCGGATGACGGAGCGCATCTGCCGGGCACTGGAGAATCCGTATCTGGATATCCTGGGACACCCCACGGGCAGGCTTCTCCTCACCCGGGAGCCCTACCCGGTGGATATGGAAAGGGTTCTTGAGTGCGCGGCGGCAAACGGCAAGGCCATCGAGCTCAACGCCCACCCCTACCGGCTCGACCTGGACTGGCGTCTCATGCCCCGGGCGAAGGCCCTGGGCATCAGGATCGCCATCTGCCCGGATGCCCATGGGACGGAGGACCTCCTTTACACCCTCACCGGGGTGGGCGCGGCCAGGAAGGGGTGGATGGAAAAGGAGGATGTCCTGAACTGCATGGCAGCGGAGGAGTTGAAATCCTGGTTCGCAGAAAGAAGAAAAAGGTTGAGCAGACCATGAAGGAGACCATCCGGGATAAGAAAAAACGGACATCCAGGATCGACCTGATTCTGTCCGGCCTTTACCCGAACGGTACTGCCCTTAACTTCGAGAACACCGTCCAGCTGCTGGTTGCTACCATCCTTTCGGCCCAGTGTACCGACGACCGGGTCAACAAGGTCACCCCCGGACTGTTTAAAAAGTATCCTGACGCGCCCGCCTTCGCCGCGGCTGGTCTCGCCGAACTCGAAGATGCGATTCACTCCACTGGATTCTTCCGGCAGAAAGCCAGGTCCATCAAGGGATGCTGTGAGGCCCTGGTCAGGGAGCATGGCGGAAAAGTGCCGTCATCGTTAGAGGAGATGGTCCGGCTTCCGGGTGTGGGGCGGAAGACCGCCAACCTGGTTCTGGGCATTGCCGATGGAGTGCCGGGGATCGTGGTGGATACTCACGTCAAGCGTGTTTCCTTCCGGATGGGGTTGACGGACAGCAGGAACCCGGAGAGGATCGAAAGGGACCTGAACGCACTGCTTCCCGAGGACCGGTGGCTCCCGTTTTCCAGCGAACTTATCTATCTGGGAAGGGACAAGTGCACGGCGAGGAAGGCGGTGTGCGGCGATTGCCCGGTGGAAGAATTCTGCCGCAAAACAGGGGTATCGGCTAACGACCGCTGACCACTGAAACCCCCTCCAGGATAACCTTTCCGAGGTAATCCTCGTTCTTCCGGTCGAAGATGAGATCCTCAGGCCTCTTTCCCTTCGGGACCTCGAAGATCCCGCCGGAGATTCTGATATCATCCGACACGTGTTCCCCCAGCTTCACATGGTAATCGGCGCTGTTTCTGAAGATGTTGTTTCGCAGGATGACTCCCTGGGGGTTCTTGGTGACGAAGACGGCCGTTTCGTTGGAGTCGAAGGAGTTATTCTCAACAACCCCACCGAATTCGTGGAACCGGAGGCCCGCCTCATTGTGCCGGAAGATGTTGTCCGTGATGGAGACATGGGTTCTGGAGAATCGAATTCCTACCTCGTTGTCTTCCAGGATGCATTGTTCGATAGCTACTGAAGCAGCCTCCCGGGCATGGATTCCAGTCAGCGCTCCGGAGATCACACAGTTCCTGAAAATTCCGCCCTCTCCGCCTGTGAGGTTGATCCCTCCCCATAACGGCGGCGGTTCGATATCTGTCCACTCCGGCGGGGCGGCGCGCGAAAAAGTAACGGGATCATCGGTCCCTCCGGTAGCTTCTATTTTGCCCCGGATCAGGAGCTCTGAGGATGAAAAATCGGGATGATCCGAATACAGGTCGAAAAGGGAGCCCTCCTGGATAGGGGCGAATCGAACCCGGGCGCCGGGTCCCAATTTGACGGTTCGTCCGGAGGGTACGGCGACGTCCCCTGTAATGAGCGTATCGGCCGACTGGGTTCCGGCGGGCAGAGGCCGGCCCGGGAAAGCCAGGGTGAAGGATGTCGGATCATCCGTCAGGACCATCCCTATCCCCTCCTCATCCGTTCCGTCGTAGATGCTTTCGCGGGAGGGTGGACCCGGTTTTCCCCAATCGTTGTGGCGGGCGTCAATCCGGGTGGAGCCGTTGTTGTCCACGGCAAAGCGGCCGTTGCCGGCGATACGGGAAGAACCGATGCTGACTTCAGCATCGGTCACCGACACTCCGGTCAGACCGTTATCCGAGAGATCCGAATCAAGGATGTCAGCCTTCACATTCTTGAAGGACATCCCCTCGGTGAGGTTGCCGACGGAGGCGACGTCCCACATCCGGACCTGCTCACCCTCCCCCTTGAATCTGGGGCCCTGCCGGTTGCGGGTGAATACCGAGCCGGAAAGGTCGGTGTCCGACTCCCTGGCCAGGAAACTCTCCAGGGTGTTTCCCTCGACCAGAAGATTCCGCGCCCTGACCCTGGCACGCAGGAAGTTGATCCCCGATGTGTTGTCCCGGACGACGATGTTTGACAGGTCAACGGTGGAGTCCCGAAAGCGCATGGCGCTCTGGTTGCCGGTGAATAATCCCCAGTTGATGGAGAGACCCTCCGATTCCTGGAACTGGACCCCGCGGAGATTGTCCTCGAAGGCCACGTGCTCCAGGCTCGCCCTGGCAAAATGGACATGAAAGGACCTGTGCCCATGTCTGAAAAGGGCGTAGCGGACCAGGTTGTCAGGGGCATCGGAGGCGATTATGCTGAAGCTTCCCCATGCACCTGGGCCCGCCTTCTCATCCTCGGCATCGAAAAGGACCCAGGCGTCCTCCTTGCCGAGGACTCTCACCCGGCCCTGGGCGATGATCCAGCTCTCACCGATGCCGTCCTGGTCGGTATCCCGGAAGCGGAAAAGAACCCTGGTCCCCGCCCGGATCGTCAGCGTCACGTCCGGCATTACTGCTACCTGTCCATCTATGACGACAGTCCCGGACCACACTGTATCCTCGGTGATGGCCTCTTGACCCAGATATTCCCTGCGTCCGGGCGGTGCGGGAATGATCACCGGCTTCATGGTCCTGTGAAGGATTTCCCCCCCCGGTGCGGTCAGGGCCAGGGTGTCATCATCGTTGCCGCTGAAGCGGTCCTTCATACCTTTCAAGGGGGATTTACTGAACCATGCCGCGGTTCCTGTCCCGTTGGAATCGAACGTGTTGGAAGCCTCGGTGACGACGGCATCAGGGGTTACGGCTATGCCGATCTCGTTGTGAGAGAAACCGGAATCGCGTATGTCGGCCTCGCCCCCGATGGCGAGGAGGCCGTACCTGGCTCCGGCGATCCTCACCCCGTGAAGGATAACGCGGGAGGACGAGGCCGGCATGATGATGCCCGCCCAGGATCCGCGGAACATTTCCCCCTCCGGCCGAAAGACCACCGGGCCTTCCGGTACGGAGAGCGTCCCACGCACTGAGATCTCAGTGAGGGTGGTAAGAAACTTCGAATCGGTCCTTGTCCCTTCCCTGGGGATGATCGTGACGGTAGTTCCGGGCAGGAAAGTAAGCGTGACCCCCTCGGGGATAAACAGGTCTTCGGAGATGACCACTTCACCCGAGACTGTCCTGTTTCGCGGGATCACCTCCGTCAGCATGGTGGAGCCCGCCCATGCCCGGACCGGGGACAGGAGCAGAAAAAAAACCGCTATCCGCAAGAATATGGCCAAGGCAAACTCAGAAAAGATATTGATACGCATAGGCGAGCCCTATTGTCCCCGTAATGCAGATGCCCATGTAGAGGAAAAACACCCTGCGGCGAAAGAAGGTGAGAAAAACCCCCATAACCGGGATGGCCGTAACCGGAGCTCCCACCAGAAAGGCGAGACCCGGTCCGTGGGCCAGCGGAAGATCGACGAAACCGTATAAGATAGCCGAGGCCATGATCTGGTTGACGTGCAATGGAACAACCGCCAGGGTCAGGATCGGTATACTGAAAGGGATAGCGTTGGTCAGGAGTGGGGAGATCCATTCCGTGGGTACGTAGCGGGCGGCGATAACCTCGATCGCTACGCCCAGAACGGTAAATTTCCCGATCTTCCATGTGCCTTCAACAAATTTCCCCAGAAAAATGAGGAATTTGTTCTTCGTCCTCGTCTCGATATATTTTTTACTGAACTGATTCCGACAGTCACATTGAAGATCATCGCAGGGATAGTCCGGATCGTGAAAATCTCCCTTTGGGACACCTCTTGCGAAGAGGTCCTTGTTGTCGAACCCTCCCCGTTTCTGGAAAAAGAGGGTAACATATCCGGCAAACAGCCCCATGGCCACCGCGGACAGAAGCTTGGCCAGCGCCCACTGATTCCCAAGCTCCCAGGCGGTAAGAGTATAGCCCGCGGGGCTCATGAGGGGGCTGGTTACCAGAAGGGTCATTGCAGGAGCCAGCGGTACTCCAGCTATGAGCATTGAAATGGTCAACGGCAGGATCCCGCAGGCACAAAGCGGGCTGAAAAGACCGATTCCGGCTGCCAGAAATATTGAGCCGTGACCAAACCGTTCAAGGATTTTGCGCAGCTTGATATGCCACCCGAAGGTTCTTACGAGAGCCTCCAGGGCCACGCCGAAAATAAAATACCACCATATATAACGAAATTCAGCGATGAAGTCAGAGCCAAGCCCGACCAGTTCCGATGAAATTGGACTCAAACAGATCCCCTTTTAATTTCCTGTTAAAAGAAGTTTTGGGTCATCCTGAAAATGCGTACCGGAACCTGGAGTCCAGAGTAAATTTATCACAGCCTGATCCATCCTGCTGACGAAAAACTGTCTGGCTTCTGGTCGAAAATGACCGGAAACAGAGCAAAAAGGCCTGTATTGAGACGAAAAGCCGTCAAGTTCCCATTGTAATGCTACATGCGTGCCATGTTAGACAGAAAAGAGATATCATGCCGGCACGGCGGCATGATTCACTCACGTCGAAGCCTCTTGTCCACCGTAGTTTTGGCGAAGGTGGATGGCGAAGACTGGTGAAACCCCGTGTAGCAGCCTTCCAGAGGCTGCTACATATCTCAATATGTTGGGTGACCTCCGCCACATTCCCCATATGTAGTGTTTTTTGACCTCTGGCATGCGCCTATAACCCGTAGAAAAATCACAACATTTTCTTGACAAGGGGAAAACCCACCCCTATAGTGTGGGGCAATGTGGGATAAAGTGGGGAGAGGTGATACGTGGACCCAATTCTGTTTCGTGGCCGTTTTGAACACACTATCGACGATAAAGGCCGTCTGGCCATTCCCGCCAGGTTCAGGGACGTCATCGCAGAAAATCACAACGGCCGGCTCATCATCACCAATCTACCATATTGCCTCGTGATTTACACACCCGATAGGTGGGAAATTCTGGAATCCAAAGCAAGCCGGCTGTCAACGCTCAAGTCCAATGTCCAGGGATTTCTCCGTTACTTCTACTCCGGAGCCACTGAATGCGAAATGGATAAACAGGGAAGGGTCCTTGTTCCTCCCACCCTTCGGAAGGCCGCCGAGCTGGATAAGCATGTCGTCATGGCTGGAATGCTCCACAAGATCGAGATCTGGAGTCGGCAGCGATGGGATGAGGAGATCCAGCGAGCCGTAGAAAATTTCGATCAGATAGCTGAAGAACTGGCCGATTTTGGCCTGTGATCTCTCAGGCACCCTCATGGATGATGACTTTTTACAAAGCCATCATCCATGAGGGCGCCTGAATCAATGGCCTGGAACGCAAGTTGTTGATTTGTGATGAAAGTGAAAAGGACACTTTTCGCTTTCCGTTGAGCAAAAAGCCATGAACCTGCCTGTGCGTTGCACGCAGACAAGTGGACTTTTTGCGACCATGTCAATGGATGCCAACAGGGAATAATGGCAGGTTACGAGGCCGGGCAAGGGCACATACCGGTCCTGCTGGATGAACTCCTCAGGGAGCTTCGAATCCGGGAGGGAGGGGTGTATCTGGACGGGACGGTCGGAGAAGGAGGGCACTCCGCAGCCATCCTGACTCGATGCGCGGGCACACAGGTTGTCGGCCTGGACAGAGATCCTGAAATCCTGAAGTTGGCCGGGGAAAGGCTCCGGGAATTTGAAGGGAGGGTGCATCTTTACCAGGCCGATTTCAAAAATGCAGGGGTCGAGCTGAAAAAAGCTGGGGTAGATATGGTGGACGGGATTATCATGGATCTTGGGGTTTCGAGCAGACAGCTCGAGACTGGAAGAAGGGGTTTTTCCTTCCAGTACGACGGTCCTCTGGATATGCGCATGGACCCGTCCGGCCCCCTCACGGCCGAGGAAGTGGTCAATGAATATTCCCCACCGGACCTGAAAAAAATCCTGTTTCGCTATGGGGAGGAAAGGCAGTCAGCCGCAATAACCAGGGCCATAGTCAGAAGCCGTCAAAGGGGACGGATCCGCAGCACCACGGAGTTGGCTGGAATCATCGCGGCCGCCATGGGAGGAAGGGATCGTTTCCGGATTCATCCCGCGACACGATCCTTTCAGGCTTTGCGTATTGAGGTTAACGATGAATTGGGATCTCTGGCAAGCGCCATTCCCGATTCCGTTGAGTATCTGGTCTCAGGTGGACGTATGGTTGTCATCTCTTTCCATTCGCTGGAGGACAGAATTGTAAAAAGGGAATTCAGGGATATGGAAAACCCCTGCCGATGCCCCCCGTATTTTCCCCTGTGCGTATGCGGAGAAAAGCCGGAAGGGAAGGTCGTGACAAGGCGCCCCATCGTGCCGGGTGAGGATGAGATCCGCGCCAACCCCAGGAGCAGGAGCGCCAAGATGCGTGTTTTTGAGAGGATCATCCCGTGAATGCAGTCGCCGGAGTCAGAGCAAAGCGTGAGCAGCATATCGCGGCGCCCGGGCTCAGGGAATTGACAATTGTTCTGCTGATCTCCGTTCTGGTCGGCGGCGGTATTTTCGTAACAGCATGGCGCGGTGTCGACGTTATCGACCTGGGATATCAGGTAAGGGATCTGGAAAAGGCTGAGGCCCGCAAAGCCGGCCTCAACCGGGAACTTGAGATCGAGAGGGCCATGTTAAACAGGCCCGAACGGATCGAGCATATTGCACGGGAGCGCATGGGGATGAAGGACCCTGGTCCGGGACAGGTAATGATGATTCCGGAAGATTTGAGAGGAAAATGAAAATGGCATTTTTCGCTTTTTGTTGGGAAAAAGCCATGAGTGGATTTTTTACGACCCTGGCGAAATGGATGATCCAATGAGAAAACGGGGCGACCGGGGCAGTTCCTGGACAGACGGGGTGCGCGGCCGCATCAGGTTTCTGGGAATCCTGATACCGCTGCTTCTGCTGCTCCCCATGCTCAAGGCCTTCTACCTTCAGATCCTTCACGGGGAAGTCCTTCGCGAACGCGCCATCCGTCAGAACCGAATGACGGTCAGCATAAACCCACGCCGTGGGGCCATCCTCGACCGGAATGGGCAGCGCCTGGCAGTCAGTGTTCCCGTGTCATCCGTATACGCCTTTCGTGGAGATATCACCGACAAGGGATTAGAAGCTCAACTGCTTGGAAAGGCGGTAGATGTGGACGGCGGCCATCTTCTTGCCAGGATGAAAACCGGATCGGGATTTGTGTGGCTGGTGCGGAAAATCTCTCCTGAGAAGGCTGAAAAAGTGCGGGCGCTGGACCTTCCCGGGATGGGGATTCAGAAGGAGTCAAGGCGGTACTATCCGAGCCTTGATCTCGCAGGGCCTGTTCTGGGCTTTGTCGGCACGGACCGCGGGCTGGAAGGACTTGAGGACTCGCTGGATGACCAGCTTAAAGGAGCTGGGGGAGTCAGGGTTCTTAAAAGGGATGCCATGGGACGGATATATTCACCTGACGACTCCTGGAACCTGAAACCCACGATGGGGTCAACCGTTCATCTCACCCTGGATCGAACCATACAGTACTTCACAGAGGAGGCCCTCAACGCCGGAGCCGCCGGAGCATCCGCCAAGGGGGCCGCGGCAATCGTTATCGAGTCAGCGACCGGTAAAATTCTGGCCATGGCGAGCTTTCCGGGCTTTAACCCCAATGAATTTCAAAGATTTTCTTCAGCTAATTACCGGAATCGCGCAATTAATTTCACGTACGAACCCGGTTCCACTTTCAAGATCATCACAGTTTCCGCGGCTTTGGAGGAAAAGGTCTTTGATGATATGGATATCCTCTTCTGTGAAAATGGAAAATTCGAGATTGGGAATATCTTTATCAAGGACCATGTTCCACACGGATGGTTGACCCTGAAGGGTATCGTCCAGAAATCCAGCAATATAGGGGCAAGTAAAATCGGCCTTAAGCTTGGCAGGACTCGACTTGCCGATTATGCGGTTCGTTTCGGTTTTAAAAGTCGTGTCGGGCTTCTGTTGCCCGGAGAAAGAAAGGGTGTGATGAGGGATGCTGCCACATGGCGGCAGGTTGATACCGCAAACGCATCCTTCGGTCAGGGGATCGCCGTGACCCCGTTGCAGATGGTAAACGCCATCAACGTTATCGCAACCGGGGGACGTCTCCTCCGTCCGTTTCTGGTTGAAAATATTGTCAATTCATCGGGACAGTCTGTCCTGAAGAACCGGCCTGAAATAATTCGTCAGGTGATCAGCGAGTCTACCGCAAAGAAGATGAC
Organism: bacterium BMS3Abin14; assembly: GCA_002897695.1. Taxonomy (NCBI): domain Bacteria; species bacterium BMS3Abin14. The sequence continues at coordinate 76,006 of BDTG01000041.1, read as the reverse complement.
CGGGATGATGGAGTCTGTGGTCAGGCTAGGCGGGTCGGGTGTCCGGGCTGCCATACCAGGTTACAAGGTCGCGGGAAAGACGGGCACGGCGCAGAAGTTTTCCTCCAGGGAAGGCCGGTATTCCGAAGACGCCTATGTGGCCTCGTTCGTGGGGTTTGCCCCCGCTGATAAGCCGGTCATAACCGTGATCGTTGTGGTCGACGAACCTCAAACCGATATATACGGTGGTGTGGTTGCCGCGCCCATCTGGGCCAGAATAGTTGGAAAAACGTTGGAGTATCTCAAGGTTGAACCCGCTGTTCCCGAAAAAGACAGAAAATATCCCCCGATTCCCGAGGGAACGAAACTTGCCCGGGCGGATCATGAAGTAGACGCTTCCGGTTCCCCTGCCATGCCGGATCTCCAGGGCCTGACTTTAAGAGAGGCCCTCCAGGTACTTTCCGGCCTGAACTCGGGTATTGATGTTTCCGGTACCGGGGTAGTGATTCGCCAGGACCCTGCGCCAGGGGAAAATGTGGGACAGAAAATCAGGCTTTCTCTCATGCCGAGGATCAAGACGTGATGAATGTGCAAAAAGTCCGCCACGCAGGAGATGCGCGGCGAGAGACGACTTTTAACGAGGTTGCCGGAAATTGAAAATTCGCGATGTCATGGACGGTGTGCCCGGGGTCAGAATCGTTGGCGCGGGGGAGGTTGATGTGACGGGGATCCGTTGCGATTCAAGGCGTGTTCGTCCTGGAGACCTTTTTGCAGCCGTTACCGGGGAAAGATTCGATGGAGCCACCTTTATCGGGGATGCCATGGAGAAGGGAGCCGAAGTATTTTTAACCGGCCATCATGTATCCCCGGTCCAGGGGACGACGTTCGTCCTGGCGGATGATGTTCGGGCCGCCATGGCCCTGGCCTCAAGAAACATCTATCACGATCCATCAGCCGCCCTGAAGCTGGTGGGAATAACAGGCACGAACGGAAAAACTACAACAGCCTACATAATTCACGGAATTCTGAATTCGTCGGCATTCAGGCCGGGCCTTATCGGCACAGTGCAATATCTCATCGGCAGCGAGGTGTTGAGCGCGTCAAGAACGACCCCTGAGTCCCCTGATTTAAATGCATATCTGGCGAGCATGGTCTCATCAGGGTGCAAGGCATGCATTCTGGAGGTATCTTCCCATGCGATGGTCCTTCACCGCGTGGATGGATTGCGCATGGAGGTGGCCGCATTCACCAACCTGACGCAGGACCATCTCGATTTTCATTCCGACATGGAGGATTACTTCCAGGTGAAAGCACGCCTCTTTACAGATCCTTCAACAGTCAGCGGCGTGGTGAACATCGATGACGGTTATGGGGCCAGGTTATACAGAGAGGCGGATGGCCCGATTCTCACCGTCGGGATGAAAGCCGGAGATGTGCGGATCAGGGGCGAGATTGACGGATGGAGCTGGGGCAGCCGGTTCGTCCTGGAAACCCCCTGGGGCACGATACCCGTGAACACGACCCTGCCCGGGCATTTTAACGTCTATAATATCATGGTTGCGGTGGCTGTATGCGGGCTTCTGGGTGTGGACGCCGGAAAGATTTCAGAGGGTATTCAGGATGTCACCATGGTCCCGGGACGTTTTGAAAGAGTCGACAAAGGACAGCCCTATGCGGCCATAGTGGATTACGCTCATACCCCTGACGCACTGAAAAATCTCCTTGAAAACGTCCGAATGATCACAAGGGGCAAAGCAATTGTCGTTTTCGGCTGCGGCGGCGACCGGGACAGGTCCAAACGCTCCATCATGGGGGGCATCGCCGGGAAACTTGCCGACCAGGTTATCGTTACCTCCGATAATCCTCGTAGTGAAGACCCGGACTCCATTATCGACGAAATTGTGGCGGGGATGGCCCACTGCAGGGCGAATGTCCGCCGTGTTGCCGATCGCCGCGAGGCAATAAAACTGGCATCCCGCATGGCCGGGCCGGATGATATCCTGGTGGTGGCCGGGAAGGGGCATGAAAATTATCAGACCACGGGAGATCAGGTCCTGCCGTTCTCGGATGTGGATGAGGTCGCAGCCGCCATCGCCGCTGTCATGGAGGCGGCGAGGTGATACGGTTCAGCCTGAAAGACGTTCTGGCCGGTACAGGAGGGACTCTCATAACCAGCGCCGCGGGACATCAGCTTTTTACGGGTATATCCATCGACAGCCGGACTGTTACCTCCGGCCAGGTGTTTTTAGCGATCAGGGGTGAAGTTCATGACGGCCATGATTTCCTTCGGGATGCATGGAAAGCAGGTGCAGCGCTCGCAGTGGTGGATGGTGATCTCCCACCGGTGGCGTCAAAGATACCACCCATACCGCTCATCGTTGTGAAAAATACGATCCGGGCGCTGCAGTCACTGGCTTCGTTCTGGAGAGAGCGCCACCCCATCCCCGCTCTCGCGGTTGTGGGGAGTGTCGGAAAGACAACTATCAAGGAGATGACGGCATGCATCCTTTCCACCATGGGGCCATGTCTGAAAAATGCAGGTAATCTCAATAACCATATCGGGCTTCCCTTTTCTCTCCTGGGGCTCGCCGATTATCACCGGTGTGCGGTCCTTGAGCTTGGTTCCAATGCCCCCGGGGAGATCGCCATGCTGACGTCCATCCTTCAGCCGGAGGCGGCGGTCATTACCAGGCTTGGCTGGGCCCACCTGGAGGGGTTTGGGGATCCCATGTCCCTTGTGCGCGAGAAGGCCGCAGTTCTCGATGCATTGCCTTCCAGCGGGTGGTGCGCCCTGAACGGGGACAGCCAATGGTATGAGGAATTGCGTGATCGGGCGAACTGCAGAGTCGTCACCTATGGGCTGGATACCGGCGAGGTGACGGCATCGGAGATCTCATTGGGGATCATGACCAGTTTTTTAATGGAGACCCCCCTGGGAAGGGCGCGCGTGCACATCAGGGGCTTCGGCAGGCATTTTGTGGAGAATGCCCTGGCCGCCGCCGCCGTAACACTGCCTCTGGGTATATCCCTCGAAGACATGACGAGTGGTCTTGATTCCTGGCAACCCCAGAACGGAAGAGGCGGGATCCTCAACCCCCGACCGGGGATCAACTTCATAGACGATTCCTACAATGCCAACCCCCTGTCCGTAGGGACATCCCTTGAGAATCTCGCGGCATTGAGAAGCGAGGGTGTCACCGTCGCCGTGCTCGGCGAGATGAAGGAATTGGGGGAGTACTTCGAACAGGGGCACGTTCTCGTGGGCCGACGAGTGGGAGAGCTTGAAGTCGACTATCTGGTGGCGGTAGGCCCGGCGGCTGAATTGATCTGTAAAGGCGCAACTGAATCGGGGATGCCGAGAAAAAATATCTTTAAATGCTCAGGGGACGCCGCCGCAGTTGATGCGCTTGCCGGGCTCCTGACGCCGGGGGTGTGGGTGCTCTTCAAGGCGTCCCGGGCCGCCAGGATTGAAAGAGTTATGGAAAAATTTCTGAACCCGGCCCCAGTTCCTGCCGAGGGGGGTGACTGAGTTGCTCTTCAAACTTTTCATGTCCATGAGGACCGTTCATACGGGATTTAATGTCTTCAGGTACATTACTTTCCGGACTGCCCTTGCCATCCTTACCGCCCTGATAATCAGTTTCATCCTCGGGCCGTGGATTATCGGCAGGTTAAAAACGGCACAGCCCGGCAACTACGTCAGAGAATACCTGCCGGAGGGGCACCTCCTCAAGGCCGGGGTCCCGACCATGGGAGGGTTGCTGATTTTTCTGGCAATCGTGATCTCAACTCTCCTTTGGGCTGACCTGGGGAATCGGATGGTGTGGGTCGTGCTGATCATCTTTTCCAGCTTCGGCATTCTTGGCCTGGTTGACGACATGATGAAACTATACGGCGTCAGGGGGAAGGGACTGACCATCAGGACGAAGTTCGGAGCGCAGGTCATCATCGGCCTGTCGGCCGCGGTCTACCTGTACCTGTATCCTTCCGGCCAGTGGGGCCCGTACCTTCAGGTTCCATTCTTTAAAGAGGCCCTCATCTACATGTCGTGGACCTATATTCCCTTCGTCATGCTGGTCATAATCGGCTCCTCCAACGCTGTCAACCTTACGGATGGCCTTGACGGCCTGGCCATCGGACCGATCCTCTTCGCCTCCGCGGCCTTCGCCCTGTTCATCTATCTTTCCGGCCACTCAAAATTCGCTCAATACCTTCAGATTGTTTTCGTCCCCGAAGCCGGAGAGCTGACAATCTTCTGTGGCGCCATGGTAGGGGCGAGCCTCGGGTTCCTGTGGTTCAACACCTATCCGGCACAGATATTCATGGGGGATATCGGATCCCTCTCCCTTGGGGGGGCGCTCGGCCTGCTGGCGGTAATTTCCAAGCAGGAACTTCTTCTGATCCTGGCAGGCGGCCTTTTCGTCGTGGAGGCCCTGAGCGTAATTATCCAGGTTGTCTCCTTCCGCCTCTTCGGGAAAAGGGTATTCCTGATGGCGCCTCTGCATCACCATTTCGAGAAAAAAGGCTGGCCTGAGCCAAAGATCATCGTCAGGTTCTGGATCATTTCAATAATCCTGGTGCTGGTCGCACTCAGCACCCTGAAGATCAGGTAGGCCGGATGCGAAAAACGAGGGCAAAATTAAGGGATCCAGAGGACCCCATTGGAAAGTTCCTTGAGGGGGATAAGCCTGTTCTCGTGGTGGGTTTCGGGCGTTCCGGTCGTTCGGCAGCCGAGTTGCTGGCAGACGTGGGCTGCCGGGTAGTGGTCAGCGAATTGATGGACAGAGAGGATTTTACCGACATGCCCGGAAAACTTCACCCGGGAATAGATATACGGTGGGGAGGACATCCATTGGATCTTGCGGAAGGGCACGGGCTTGTTGTCCTGAGCCCGGGAGTACCGATGGATTCGGAGTTTGTGCGGCGTGCCGTTAAATGCGGCGCGACGGTAATAGGGGAGATGGAGTTGGCCTACAGGCTGTCCAGGTCGCCATGGGTGGCAATTACGGGTACCAACGGCAAATCAACGACAACCACCCTCCTCGGTGAGTTTGCCAGGGTTGGAAAGATCCCTTCCGCGGTGGGCGGAAACCTTGGGACACCCGTTACGGAGATGATCCTCAGGGAAGGAGGTATCTCCTGGTTTATCGTGGAGGTTTCGAGCTTTCAGCTTGAAACGGTAGAGAGGTTCCATCCTGCAGTCGGTGTTCTTCTCAACATCTCCCCTGATCACCTCGATCGCTACGCCGGTGAGGGAGACTATATTGAGGCCAAGGCCAACATCTTCAGGAACATGGAAGAGGAGGACTGGGCAGTGGTCAATGCCGATGATCCGGCTGTCATGCGGATGGCCCAGAACATTCGTCCACGCCTGTTTCCCTTCAGCAGGAAGAAAAACCTGAAGCAGGGTGTTGTTTTTACTTCTGGCTGGATCGTCATTCGGGACGGAGAAAAAGAGATAAGGGTCATCCATTCCGGCGAAATTCGTCTTGTCGGAAAGCACAATCTGGAGAACTGCCTTGCGGCGGTGGCGGCCGGGTGGAAAATGGGTATTCAGCCTTCCAGCATGGCCCGTGCCATGGAAACTTTCCCCGGTCTGGAGCACAGGATGGAGCCTGTTGCCTTTTTCCGGGGGGTCCCCATTTACAACGATTCAAAAGGGACCAATGTCGGGGCTACGATGCGATCTCTGGAAGGGCTGCATTCCGACGTCATTCTGATCATGGGTGGGAAGGACAAGGGCACTTCTTTCGACCCCCTGAGGGGGCCGATCTCGCGGAAAGTCAGCCGATTGATCCTTATCGGTGAATCGGGTGAAAGGATGAGGGATGCTCTTGAGGATACGGCCCCAATTTTCATGGCCGGGAACCTCAACGAGGCGGTAAAAGAGGCCATTGACTGGGCCAGGCCCGGTAATGAGATCCTTTTTTCTCCGGCTTCTTCCAGCTTTGATATGTTCAACAGTTTTGAAGAGCGCGGCAAGATATTCAAAAAGCTGGTTGGGCGGTACATCGGTGGAGCAGAATGAAAAGTTTCAGAATTGATCCGGTCATCGTAATAGCGGTCCTTGCCCTGATGATCCTCGGTACGGTCATGGTGTACAGCGCCAGTGCAGTCAGGGCGGGCAGAGACATGGGGGATAGTGCATTTTTCTTCAAGAGGCAGCTTTTCTTCAGCATCATGGCGCTGCTGACCATGGTCATCGTCTCGTTGATACCTTATAAGATTTGGATCACGGGCGCTGCTCCTCTCCTTATACTCACCGTGGGGCTCCTGGGGGTGGTTCTGAGCCCCCTTGGCCACACCGCAAATAACGCTACGCGGTGGCTCAAACTTGGCCCCTTCTCCATTCAGATCGCCGAGTTCGCGAAATTGGTCGTTGTCATCTACCTGGCAAGATATCTTGGGGGACGCGGGGATGATGTGCGTAGGGATGGGACAATACTGATGAAGCCTATCCTCATCCTCGCCCTCATTCTGGGGCTCGTTGTGCTCGAGCCGGACCTGGGCACTGCCATCTTCCTGGGGATACTGGGATTCGCCATCCTTTTTGTGGGAGGGGTCCCCTTTGGAAGACTTGTTGGGCTCGGTTGTGCCTCTATCCCCGTAGTCGTTTTCCTGGTTATGGACAAGGGTTTCAGAATCCAGAGGATCCAGGCGTTTCTCAACCCATGGAAGGAATATGAAGGTTCCGGTTTTCAACTGGTCCAGTCCTTCCTTGCTTTCGGGGATGGGGGAGTCCTGGGAACCGGCCTTGGGGGTGGAAAAAGCAAACTCCTTTTCCTGCCGGAATCACATACTGATTTTATCCTGGCCGTTGTGGGAGAGGAACTGGGGTTCGTGGGTGTGGCTATCGTTCTTGCCCTGTTCGCGGTGCTGGTGGCCAGAGGGATGAAGATAGCCCGGAATGCCCCCGACAACTTCGGTTCACTTCTCGCTGCCGGCATGACGCTGATGATCGGTTTGCAGGCGCTTATCAACTGCATGGTCGTGGTCGGGCTCCTGCCCACGAAGGGATTGCCGCTTCCATTCATGAGCTATGGCGGATCTTCCCTCCTGGCTTCCGCCATTGCCATTGGAGTCGTGCTCAATGTGGCCTCCACGGAAAGCGCGGCATGAAAGTGATTGTCGCGGGTGGCGGGACGGGCGGACATCTCTTTCCGGGTGTAGCCCTCGCGGATGCCTTTCGTGAGATTGAGAGCGGGACGGAAATCGTATTTATGGGAGCCGACAGGGGGCTGGAGACGAAGGTGATCCCGCGGTTGGGATATGAACTGGTAACGCTTCCCATCGCGGGCATCATGAATATGGGGGCAATGAGAGGATTTGCAAGGTCGGTGGGATTGATGAGAGCTGTCCTGAAAGCGTACCGGTTACTCGGCCGATTATCCCCCGACCTCGTGGTGGGAGTGGGAGGATATGCCTCGGTCCCGGGGGTGATCGCCGCTTCACTCAGGGGAGTGCCCAGGTGCATCCTGGAGCAGAACGTAATTCCGGGAAGGGCAAACCTTTTTCTTTCGCGCTTCGCCCAGAGGATCTACCTGGGATTTCCGACGATAAAGCCGTTGTTTCCCATGGGAAAGACGGTCATCACGGGCAACCCCATTCGGCGCCAGGCCCTTGTGTCAGGTGAAACCGGCAAAGCTGCTGCCGGAGAACGGAGAACCTGTCTGCTGATCCTGGGAGGCAGCCAGGGAGCGGCGCAGCTCAACGACCTCGCCATGGAAGCGGTTCCGGACTTGCTGAGGGGCAACAGCTCCATGGAGGTGATACATCAAACCGGAACGATCCACGGAAAGAGGGTGAAGGACCATTATGAGATGGAAGGGGTCGAGGTGGAGGTAATTCCCTTCATTCAGGACATGGGGGATTACTATGCCAGGGCTGATCTGTGCCTGTCGCGAGCCGGGGCCATGGCGGTGTCCGAACTTGCCGCCGCCGGACTTCCGGCAATTCTCATCCCCTATCCTCATGCTGCGGAGCAGCACCAGCGGGCGAACAGCAGGTGGCTTGAGGAATTCGGAGGAGCGGTAACCATAGAGGCCGCCGAGGCAAACCCGGCCTTGCTGCAGGGCGAGATTAAACACCTGCTAAATTCGCCGCCTCTCCTTGAAAAGATGGCGGCCGCCTGCAGAAGGGCGGGCACATCGGACGCGGCGCACAGAATCGCCGGCGAGGAGATGCACCGTTTGGCGGGTTTAAGACAGGGGAATCAAGCAGCAGGACAATAGGAGAGCAGTGGTTTGGTCAAGCTTCGCAAGACACGAAATCTTCACTTCGTAGGGATCGGCGGTATCGGTATGTCGGGAATCGCCGAGGTGCTGCTTAACCTCGGATACGTGGTCTCGGGATCAGATCTGGCTGCCGGCGAAACAACGGAAAGGCTTACGGAACTTGGCGCCAGGGTCCTGAAAGGGCACAGCGCCGAAAATATCGGGACCCCTGACGTGGTGATCATATCCTCGGCAATACGCGAGGATAACCCGGAAGTGGTAGCTGCCAGGGAGGCAGGCATCCCCGTCGTGGCAAGGGCAGCCATGCTGAATGAACTCATGCGCATGAAATACGGAATCGCCGTAGCCGGCTCTCACGGGAAGACTTCAACAACATCCATGGTGGCTGCGGTAATGGCGGAAGCGAATCTCGATCCCACTGTTGTCATAGGCGGGAAGCTCAACAGTCTCGGGATAAATGCCCTGCTCGGGACAGGGGACTATCTCGTAGCAGAGGCTGACGAGTCCGACGGCTCCTTTCTCCAATTGACACCGACTATCGCGGTTGTGACCAATATCGACAGGGAGCACATGGATCACTATGGGACCATGGATGATCTGAGGGATGCTTTCCGGCAATTCCTGCTCAAGGTTCCCTTTTACGGCAGGGCAATCCTGTGCCTGGACGATCCTGAAGTGGCCGGCCTCCTTCTGGGGATAGACAGGCCGTATCTGACGTACGGTCTGACCACCCAGGCGAACGTGATGGCCAGGGACGTGGTCCATTCGGGTTTCGAATCATCATTTTCCGCCGAACTGGATGGGGCGCCCCTTGGCGCCGTTACCCTCCGTGTGCCGGGAGCGCACAATGTCTACAACTCCCTGGCGGCAATCGCGGTGGGGCTTGAGCTGGATATTCCTTTCCATACGATTTCCCGGGCGCTGGGCTCCTTTACGGGTGTTCAGCGACGGTTCCAGTTCAAGGGGATGGCAGCCGGCATCGCCGTCTACGACGATTACGGCCACCATCCCACCGAGATCAAGGCCACATTGAAGGCGGCTCGCGAGGGATGGGAGGGCCCCATCGTGGTTCTCTTCCAGCCGCACAGGTATTCCAGGACGCAGGATCTTCTGGGGGATTTCGGGACGGCGTTTCATAACGCCGACAGGGTTCTGGTTTGCGACATTTATGCCGCCGGGGAGACCGTCATAGAGGGGCTTACCGGTGAAAAAGTAGCAGCAATGATGGTCGGGCATGGTCACCGCTACGTTAAATATGTCGGAACCAGGGCGGAGGCCGTTGACCGCGTTCTCGAGGAGATCCGGAAAGGGGAGCTTCTCCTTACCCTGGGCGCCGGTGATGTCTGGCGGGCCGGGGAAGAGGTGCTCAGCAGGCTGGAGGACCAGGAGTGAAAAACCTGGCGGAACTATTGCGGGCGGAGGGTTTTTCCGGGCCCGTCCACAGCGAAGAACCAATGTCTCGCTACTGTTCCCTGAAAGTAGGTGGAAAGGCCGATCTTGTGGCCATACCTGAGACCCTTCAGGATCTCCGGACCCTGTTTGATGCTTTCGAGGGGAGGGACATCAGCTGGATGATACTGGGCAGCGGCACCAACGTTTTTTTTCCGGAGTCGGGCTTTGGTGGATGCGTGATCCGATTGGGCAGAGGATTTGCCGATGTGGAGGAAATTAACGAAACGACCATGGAGGCCGGCGCAGCCGCCGGGACAGCCGGGATAGTAGCGAAAACCGCCCGAATGGGGCTGACGGGGTTTGAATTCGCAGCCGGAATCCCGGGAACCATCGGGGGGGCGGTGAGGATGAACGCCGGGGCAGGCGGCGGGGAAATGGCGGGACCTGTAATGGCGATCCAGGTCGTGGCCGAGGGCATAACCTCCTGGATTGAGAGAAAGGACCTGGACTTCAGGTACCGGCGGTTGGCGCTCCCTGCAGACGCCGTCATAACCAGGGTAAGGATCGGGTTTTCCCTGGACAGCCCCGAGGCTGTGGACAGAAGAATCGGGGAGATGCTGGCACGGAAAAAGGCCGGCCAACCGCTGGGGCTTCCAAGCGCAGGCTGCTGGTTCGTGAACCCTGAGGGAGACAACGCGGGAAGGCTCATAGAGGCGGCAGGCCTGAAAGGCCTGACAGTCGGGGGCGCACAGGTCTCGGATGTCCACGCCAACTTCCTCGTCAACATTGGCGGTGCTACGGCGGGTGATTTTGAGGCGCTTGCCGGGATGGTGAAGGCCGCTGTCCTGGAGAAGTTTGAGGTTGGCCTGAAGGAGGAGGTGAAGATTGTCTACTGAAGTGGGGGTTCTGATGGGGGGGCGATCCGCCGAGAGGGATGTTTCTCTTGTCACCGGAAACTCCATCTGTTCGGCCCTTCTGGAAAGAGATGTCGATGCGGTTACAGTTGATACCGCCGGGGATTGGCGTTCGGAGATGTTAAGGAAAAAGGTCGATGTGGCCTTTATCGCTCTCCACGGAAGAGGCGGTGAGGACGGGACAATCCAGGGGGCTCTGGAACTCATGGATATACCCTACACGGGCAGCGGGGTCCTCGCTTCAGCGCTCGCCATGGACAAGATCCAGACCAAGAGGATACTCGATGCCTGCGGAATCCCCACTGCCCCGTACGTTTCCATGGGGCCTGGGGATTATGATCATGAGATCAACATGCCTTTTCCTGTCGTGGTGAAACCAAGCCGTGAGGGTTCTACCATCGGCATCTCCATCGTCCGGGAAAAGGGAACTCTCAAGAAGGCGATCAGGGATGCCGCCCGGCATGATCCGTATGTGCTGATCGAGTCCTTCGTGCCCGGGGAGGAATATACCGTCGGTATCCTTAACGGGAAGCCGCTGGCAGTGGTCCAGATCGTCACGGCGAACGGGTTTTATGACTATGAGACAAAATATGTTACCGGCGCTGATGAGTACAGGGTGCCGGCGCCCCTTGACCCGGAAATGACGGAGCTTGTTCGCAGCACGGGCCTTGAGACCTCTCACGCGTTAAGGTGCAGCGGGGCGGTCAGGGTTGACCTGAGAGGCCAGGACGGAAATTTCAAGGTCCTTGAGGTGAACACCATCCCGGGAATGACACCCACAAGCCTCCTCCCCAAATCGGCTCAGGGAATGGGTATCGATTTTCAATCCCTGGTCCTGGAGATGCTGAAAACCGCGGGAGAGGGGAGCAAGTAGCCGTGGGACGCAGGAATAAACCCATTTCCAGGAAGACCGTCAGGAGAAAAAGCGCGGTGAAAAAACGGATTGCGTTGCGTCCCTCGCGCGAGACGGCAGCAAAAAGCTGGTGGGTGTTAAGAGGGGTGATTGCGGGACTGGCCATGGTGTCGTTGATCTACGGGGCCTGGCTGGGAGGCAATGCCCTTATCGACATGCCTGCCCTTTCGGTGAAGAGGATCATCGTCACAGGATCCAGGGATGTCACCAGGAGGAGAATTGTCATGGCCTCCGGGATTCGGGAGGGGGCGCCGCTTTTAAGGGTGGACCTCGGCGATGTCCTTGAAAGGGTGAAAAAGCTGCCCCGGGTCGAAAGCGCTGTTGTAGTAAGACAGCTTCCGGATACCATGGAGATCAACATAGAGGAACGCCGTCCCGCGGCGGTGGTCATGGGCCGGGGGTATCCCGTGGTGGACATGGAGGGCATCGTGCTGAGCATGTCCGGCAGGTATCCGGGGGCACTGCCCCTGATAACGGGCCTGTCAGGGGATTGGAGCCCAGGCGAACGGTTGGCCGATGCGGTGGGCGCACTGAAGGTTCTGAAAGGCCTGGAGGCTTCCGGACTCTTTGGGGCTGATGCCATATCGGAGATAAGGGTGAAAAATGAGCGGACTGTCCTGGTAGCCCTGGTGAAAACCGGGACCACTCTGATCATGTCGCCCGATGGATCCAGGGACGAGCTGGATCGTCTGGCAAGACTCATGGCGTCGAAGCATTTCGATGCCGGAGCGGCCGGATATGATCTGCGTTTCGATGGAAGGATAATAAAGGTGCCCGGAAGAGTCGGCCGGGTTAACGGAAAATCAGCCGACTCGGGTTTGAGAGGAGTTCGCCATGGCCAAGGGTAGGGAGCGTATCGTTGTAGGGTTGGATGTAGGGACTACGAAAATATGTATCGTAGTCACTGCCGTAGACGAGAAAGGATGGTGCGAGATCATAGGGATCGGCACCACCCCGTCCAAAGGCCTCCGAAAAGGGGTGGTGATCAACATCGACGCCACCGTGGATTCCATCAAAAAGGCTGTCGAGGAGGCCGAACTCATGGCCGGGGTGCCGATCCAGGGAGCTTATGTCGGGATTGCCGGCGGCCATATCAAGGGGTTCAACAGCCACGGGGTGGTTGCGGTCAAGACCAGGGAGGTTACCAAAAAAGACATTGAAAGGGTCATCGACGCGGCCCAGGCGGTTGCCATGCCGCTGGATCGGGAGATTATCCACACCCTGACCCAGGAGTTCATTGTGGACGACCAGGACGGTATCGTCGATCCCCTGGGCATGTCAGGTGTGCGCCTTGAGGCCAAGGTCCATATAGTAACGGGCGCCGTAACGTCCGCACAGAACATTATCAAAAGCAGCAATCGTGCGGGTCTGGACGTCCTGGATATTGTCCTCGAACCTCTTGCCGCCGCAAGCGCAGTTCTCACTGATGAGGAGAAAGAACTTGGGGTTGCGCTGGTTGATATCGGGGGCGGGACCACTGATCTGGCAATATTTGGCGCCGGCAGCATAAGACAGACCGCCGTTCTCGCTCTGGGAGGCATTAACCTGACCAACGATGTCGCCTATGGTCTCAGGAGCCCGGCGACTGAAGCGGAGAGAATTAAGAAGGAGTACGGCTGCGCTCTCACCGAAATGGTCGGCGAGGATGAGGAAATAGAGGTAATGGGCGTTGGCGGCCATAAGCCGAGGAAGGTTTCAAGGAGGTTCCTGTCGGAAATTATCGAACCGAGAGCGGAAGAGTTCTTCGAACTCATAAACCGGGAAATACTCAAATCGGGACACAATGACCGCATAGCTTCCGGCATCGTCCTGACCGGTGGAACGGTAATCATGAGCGGCATGGCCGAGTTGGCGGAACAGGTCTTTAATATGCCTGTCCGGGTTGGATATCCTCGAGATGTCGGCGGCCTGGTGGATGTGGTTAAAAGTCCCATGTACGCTACCGGAGTCGGGCTGATCAAGTACGGGGCAACCCACGGCGGGGAGGGGGTCTTTGGCACAAATGAATCGAGGATTTTTGACAAGATACTGGCAAAGATGAGGGATTGGCTGAAGGATTTTATCTAAACGTGATGACTTTGCAAAAAGTCGCGAACCTGCCTGTGCTTGCATGCAGACAGGTGGACTTTTAACGGCTCTATCAAAAATAGTGCGGGGAACACTGTCCTAATACCAGGGAGGTGACATATGTTTCAGTTCGTAGAGGAGAGCAAGGACCTTCAGGCCCGGATCAAGGTCATCGGAGTCGGGGGGGGCGGCGGCAATGCCATTAACAATATGATCAAGTCAATGTTGAAAAATGTTGATTTCATCGCCGCCAATACAGATGCGCAGGCGTTAAAAAGATCCGATGCACCCACTAAAATCCAGTTGGGGGAAGAGGTGACACACGGTCTCGGCGCCGGCGCGGATCCTGAGATTGGCCTGCGTTCGGCGCAGGAGAGCAAGGATCAAATTTCCGAGTCGATCCAGGGCGTGGATATGGTGTTCATCACCGCCGGCATGGGGGGTGGAACGGGCACTGGAGCTGCTCCCGTGGTCGCGGGAATAGCAAAAGATGCCGGCATACTCACCGTCGGGGTTGTAACCAAGCCCTTCGAGTTCGAAGGCCGCGTGCGGATGAAAAACGCGGAAAACGGGCTGGAAGAGCTGCGTAAAAGTGTTGACACCCTGATCGTAATTCCCAATGATCGCATTTTTTCGGTGATCAAACATGGCGCCCTCGCAACGGACGCTTTCAAGGTTGTGGACGATGTTCTTCACTGTGCGGTTAAGGGTATATCCGATCTCATCACAAAGCCTGGAATCATCAACCTCGATTTCGCTGATGTGAAAAGGATCATGGAAGGGAAGGGACGAGCTCTCATGGGCACCGGGATTGCCCAGGGTGATGACCGAGCGTCCGAGGCCGCACAGACGGCTATTTCCAGCCCGCTCCTGGAGGACAACAGTATCGATGGTTCCAGAGGGGTCCTCATCAATATCACCGCAAACAAGGGCATCGGCATGCAGGAGATCCAGAACGCATCGGCCATTGTCCGAAGCGCTGTTCACGAGGATGCCGAGATTATTTTTGGATGGGTCGAGGATGATTCCATGGATGAGAATCTCATGGTGACCGTTATTGCGACCGGTTTCGGGCAGGAACAAACGAGGCAAGGCCTTGACTCCAGGGTGTCTTCCTGGGGAGGCGCAGGTTCACAGGATACTGAATTACCGACTTTTATCAGAAACAAGGAGGCCGAAGCCCCTTCGGAAAAGACCAGACGCCCGGCAATGTCGGCCATTGATGAGGAAGAATTTGAGGTCCCCGCGTTTTTAAGGCGCCAGGCGGATTAAGGGTAGATGAACGCCCGGAGCCCGCTGGATGAGGCCTGGGTTTCCCCCCGGCCTGCCAGGGGAGGCTCATTGAGGGTGGCGGTCGCTTATCCCAACAGCTATTGGGTGGGCATGTCAAACCTCGGCTACCAGGCGGTCTTGAGAGGGTTTCTTGATGTTCCAGGTTTTGACGTACGAAGGGTTTTCTGGGAGGGAAGCGGGCTCTATTTCCCCGATGGCAGCCGTTCCCTGTCCGAGTTCGATGTCGTGGCATTCTCCGTTTCCTTTCAGCCGGATCTTGTTCACCTCCCCCGGATGCTGGAAGCGGGAGGAGTTGCCCCGTTCGCACCAGAGGCGGCCGGGCCCTTTGTGCTGGGCGGCGGGGCTGCCCTGACCATCAACCCTGAACCGGTCGCCCAGTTTTTCGATCTGATTATTATCGGCGATTCTGAACCTGTTTTCGAGACCCTCCCCGACATTCTTCTCTCGGCTGGGCCTTCCGGAAGCAGAGATCGTATCCTGGAGTTGGCTGCCGGCCTGCCCGGCGCTTATGTCCCCTCCATGTACAGCGCCGGCGAAGTAAAAGGTTCCCGCTACCTGATTCCCAGACCCCTCGGGTCGATGTCCCCATGGATTGAGCGATCCATGGTATCCTCCCTGGATGTGAAACCCGCCAGGCCCGCCGTGGTGGCACGGGGCACTGAATTCGGTTCCATGTATCCCCTGGAGATCTCCAGGGGATGCGGCGCAAAATGCAGCTTCTGCGCGGCTTCCCATATATGCGGCCCGGTGCGCTTTCTGGGGTTGGAAAGGATGGAGAAGGAGGTACGGACCGGCCTGAAATACAGGAGGAAGATAGGGCTGGTGGGGACCGCGGTATCGTACCATCCTGAGCTTCTCGATGCGGGAAGGATGATCCTTGATCTGGGGGGAAGGTTTTCCCCCTCATCGGTCAGGCTGGAACGTATGACCCCTGAACTGGCGGAAATGCTCGCGGCAAGTGGGCACCGAACCGTTTCACTCGCTCCCGAAGCCGGGACATCTGCCCTCAGAAAGACAGTTGGAAAAGGGTTCTCGGACGATGCGATCATGGAAGCCGTAAACCTCCTTCAGCGGGCGCGGGTTCCGGGTGTGAAGGTGTACTTCATGGTAGGGCTGCCCGGTGAAGAGGACGATGATATGGCGGCCATCTCCGACCTGGTAGGCCGCATCAGGGACAAGGTGGTGGGGGCTGGACGCAAAAGAGGAAAGGTCGGGAACATAACTGTAAGCGTTAATCCTTTCGTTCCCAAACCCCACACTCCACTGGAAAGGGAGCCCATGGCGGCCGAGGATGTGCTGTCGAGAAGGCTGAAATCCTTGAGGGAGAAAATAGGACGCATGGGAGGGGTCAGGTTCCAGGCAGGTTCCATGAGGGGAGCCTATCTGGACGCCCTGATATCCCTTGGGGACAGGAATCTTGGAAAAGCGCTGGGGGCGCTCCCCGCAGGGGGTATCTCCCTGCGAAAACTCCAGCGGATCTTTCCGGATGCAGACCGTATCCTCTTTGACAGAAGGAACGGTAAACTTCCATGGACGCTCTTTGGCGGCCGATCCGGAAAAGTGGTTTAATTGGGCGCCGTGTGGTAATAAAAGACACACACGTTTTGAAACTATATCCTTAACAGAACTTTTGACGACCCTGCCAAAGATGATGAGACAATGGACCCAATGAGAATTGCCAAGAGATGGTGGTCACGCCGCAAGAAGATCGTCCTCGCATCAGCATCACCCCGCCGGAAGGAACTGCTCGCGCTTACGGGGCTGAAGTTTGAGGTGGCGTTTCCTCAGGTGAATGAGAAACTCCTGCCCAAGGAGACACCCCGGGAACACGTGGAGCGCCTGGCCATGGAGAAAGCGCAAGGCGTAGCTGCGGATTACCCTGACGATATCGTTCTGGGATGCGATACGGTGGTCATTCTCAACGGTCGCAAGGTACTCGGCAAGCCCAGGGACAAGAGGGACGCGAAGGCCATGCTCAGAAGGCTTGCCGGGAAGGAACATACTGTCCTCTCGGCCATTGCCGCCGTCTGGATCAACAAGGATAAAAAACGGGTGGTTACCGTCGAAACCCGGGTGAGGATGAAACTGCTCGAGGAGTGGGAAATAAACTGGTACCTCGATTCCGGGGAATATCGGGATAAAGCCGGAGCCTACGCGATCCAGGGAAGGGGGGCCATCTTCATCGAGGGGATAGTGGGGTCCTATACCAATGTCATCGGCCTTCCGCTCATGGAAACCGTGCTGCTTCTGAGGTCCTACGGCATCAGGCTGTAGGCTGCCCGATCTGGGGGCAGGATAGTCCAATGTCCAATGTCCAATGTCCAACGTGTGAAAAACAGACTCCAATCCCGTCATTGCGAGCGGCTGGAAGAAGCGTGGCAATCTCATGTGTACTGTCAGTCTTTTTTCTGCTGTTTCCGCTCCTGTCGTCAGCCGGTGCAGGGACAAAATGGAACGCTCTGCCGGACTATCTGAATGGCGGCATCGTCATCTACGGCGATACCCGGAGCGGCCACTCGACCCATCGGGACCTGGTCCAGGGGATAACCCACGTCAAACCGGCTGCCGTCTTCCACACGGGCGATCTGGTGGCGAACGGGAACCGCGAGGATGAGTGGAAGGTCTTTAGCGATATAACGTCCGGACTCAGAAGCACTACGGCCTTCTACCCCGCCTTGGGAAACCACGAGAAAGAGTCCCCCCTTTTCTTCGACCGGTTCGGCCTGCCCGACAATAAGGGGTGGTATTCCGTCGATGTCGACGGGATTCACTTCATCGTCCTGGATACCAATGTGGACCTGTCCCCGGGTTCAGACCAGCACAGGTGGCTGATCGGGGATCTTGAGGGAAGTTCAGGAAGCGGGGGAACGATCATCGCGGTGTTTCACCACCCACCGTACAACATCGGGTCCCACCGCAGGAGCGGGGAAAAACTCCGCCGGATTCTCGTCCCCCTTTTCAGGACCTACGGTGTGGGCGCGGTTTTCAGCGGCCACGATCACAACTATCAGAGGTTCGAGGTTGGCGGAATTCCGTATGTCGTCACCGGAGGCGGCGGCGCCCCCCTGTATTCCTGCCATGCTGAGAGTCCACTCAACAGGGTGTTCGTCAAGGCGTATCATTTCTGTGTACTTTACCGCCGTGACGGACAGCTTCGGGTAGCCGTCATCGACGACAAAGCCGGTATCATCGACCGTTTCGTGATCGATTGATCGAAAGCTAACTCACCACAGCGTGACCACATGCAGGTCACACCACCCTTCGAAGCGCTGCGCTTGCTCAGGGCAGGTAGGGTTTTAAAATAGGGTTCATCCGGTTTATGGATACCTTGTTATTTTCTGTCATTGCGAGCCTGAGTGAAACCGCGGCGCGGCAATCTCGTGCGGAGCAACGCATGTCATTGCGCCTGTCGCGTCGATTTATCACAGGATATTCTTCCTCTCCCCCTTGGCCCGCCGAAGCTTTGTGCGAAGGAGGCTGGGGGGAGAGGACCGAGGTGAGGGGGAAAAGAGCGACCTTCATCCCTGTTAAATCCAGCTTTTATGCGTAGTGAGTACGTATTTCCAGGATGATCCTGTTTAAAACCCTGTGGTGCAGTCTGCAAGCGGCTGCACTGTGGTAAAACAACGTGTCTTGTCGCGGTGAGCCATTACTTTGCTTCACCGCAAAATTGCGTTAAAGTGAAACCATTACGAAAACCCCGGCCATTTGCACCGGGGTTGCAGAAACAAAACCAGACAGGAGGAAAAGAATGTCCGCCAAACACAGAAAAAAGGCTTCCAAGGAACTTCTCGATCTGCTCAACAAGGCCATCTCCAGGGAACTGCAGGTCGTCACTCAATACATGTGGCAGCACATTCAGTGGATCGGGATCAAGGGTTTTTCCGTCAAGGACCAGCTCAGGATCATCGCCATGAATGAGATGACCCACGCCGAATTCATCGCCGAACGCCTCAACTACCTGGGGGGCACCCCCACTACCAAACCGGACCCCATTGCGGTGGGTGGTGACATCAAGGAGATGATCACCCTGGATGCCAAGGCCGAAGAGGGGGCTGTCGCCCTGTATCATAAAATCATCCAACTGGCCGCTGAAGAGGACGACGTGGTGACCAGGAAGCTGTTCGAGCAGATCCTCGAGGACGAGGAGGGACATCTGGACATCTTCGAGGGGTGGCTGGGAGACCTGTAAAACCGAGTCCAGAGTCCAGAGGGAGACAATACAGTCCAGAGTCCAGAGAAACACTAAAGGAAGCCCGGCGGGCAATCCCCGCCGGGCTTCCTTTACCCGGAACCTGGAACTGAAAAGATCAGTAGTCGTAGCCTTTCTCGTTGTGCTGCGTGATGTCGAGCCCCGTTACTTCCTCCTCCTCGGTCACTCTCAGCCCCACCAGCAGGTCCACCGCCTTCAGGATAACGAAGGAGCCAACGGCGCTGTATCCGATGGTGGCGGCGACACTTATGAACTGGATCCAAAGCTGCCCGCCGATCCCGGATATCTTGGCGAAGCCGCCAAGGGCCGGAGAAGCGAAAACACCCGTAAGGATGGCTCCCACAGTACCGCCAACGCCATGGACACCGAAGGCGTCCAGGGAATCGTCGTAGCCCAATGCCCGTTTCAGGGTGGTGGCTGCGATGAAGCAGATGACTCCGGATGCCAGGCCGATGGCGATGGCCCCCATGGGACCTACGAAACCGGAGGCCGGGGTGATGGCCACGAGGCCGGCCACGGCGCCCGTGATGGCTCCCAGGACGCTGGGCTTGCCGTGCTTGATCCACTCGGCGAACATCCAGGCGAGGGTGGCTGCCGCAGCGGCAATCTGGGTCACGGCAAGGGCCATGCCGGCGGTGCCGTCGGCGGCGAGTTCTGACCCGGCGTTAAAGCCGAACCATCCCACCCACAGCATGCCGGCTCCCACCACCGACAGGGTGAGGCTGTGGGGCATCATGGGGGCCTTGGGGTATCCCTTACGTTTGCCGAGGACGAGGGCTGCAACCAGGCCGGCGACCCCGGCATTGATGTGGACCACGGTGCCCCCGGCGAAGTCCAGGGCTCCCATGCTGCCGAGCCAGCCGCCTCCCCAAACCCAGTGGCAGATCGGGCTGTAGATGAGCAACATCCATGCTCCGGTGAAAAGGAGCATGGCTGAGAACTTCATCCGCTCGGCGAAAGCGCCGATAATGAGAGCCGGGGTGATAATTGCGAAGGTGAGCTGGAACATGACGAACAGGATTTTGGGGATGGTTCCAGACATGGAATCCGGTCCTATCCCCTTAAGGAAAACCATGGAAAAGTCTCCGAAAAAAGCGTTTCCCGTGCCGAAACTGAGGGAGTAACCTGCCACCACCCACAGGATGGTTATGAGGGCGGTGATGGAAAAGCATTGCATGAGGACGGAAAGGATGTTCCTGGTCCGGACCAGACCGCCGTAAAAAAGGGCCAGCCCTGGAATGGTCATGAAAAGTACCAGTGCGGTAGCGGTGATCATCCAGGCGGTGTCCCCGCTGTCAAGGGTGTCCGCGTGGGCAACGGCCGGCATAGCCGTGATCGCAATGGTCATTAATAAAATTCTGTGTCTGAGAAATACCGATATAAGTGACTTGATCATTTTTGAACCCTCCGTATTAAATGATTTCTCACTCCGGTTCACTAGCCGCGGCCCTGCATTTGAGTAAGGTCTGCATGCACCGCGGATTTTTTTGCCGCGTCCAAGCGTCAATGACCGTTTTACAATGCCTCCATCCCGGTCTCCCCAGTCCTGATCCTGACGGCATCTTCGAGTGCCAGGACGAAGATCTTTCCATCCCCGATCTTGCCTGTCTGTGCCGAGGACTTGATCGTTTCCACGGCACGCTGGACGATCTCCTCGTCCACAGCGGCCTCGACCTTTATCTTGGGAAGGAAATCCACGGTGTATTCAGCCCCACGGTAAAGCTCCTTGTGCCCTTTCTGGCGCCCGAAACCACGCACCTCGGTAACGGTCATCCCGGTGACTCCCAGTGAAGTGAGCGCCTCCCGGACTTCATCCAGCTTGCCGGGTTTGATAACTGCGATGATGTATTTCATTTTTTAAGTCTCCCTCCCAATTGGTTGTTGGGTCCCGTCGTCAGGGCCGCCCACATAGGGGCAAGGCCCGTGCCATTTTTTCCAAAGGGGGTTTGCCAATCTGAATTTCTTTATTTTCCAAATAGATGGCTATTTATTCGGTACAACGGCAAAGGGAATAAGGGGCATTCTGCGGTAACTCCATTGGACGAAAATATGGCATTGAACCTGAGTGTGCTGCCTGTATTTCAGGCAATACACTCTTTTCCCGGCAGGCCGGTTGTATCTGGTATATGCCCCCGCGTTGAAGTAAACTTGCGGCAATGAGACCATCTCGTGGAGAAAATTGACGGCTTTGCAAAAAAAATCATGACTGGACTTTTTACGACCCTATCAAACAATGAAGGTTTCGGTTGAACTCCGGACCGGACGCGGCTGCCCGCGCGTGGAAGGGCAGACTCTGGCTCGACCGGAACCTCCGCATTATCTACTGCGTGACTCTCATGGCGGTCCTGAGCGTGGCAAGCATCACCCCCGCATTTCCACGGATCATCCAGGATCTGGGAATCAAACCGCATCAGGTGGGGCTTCTCATCACCATCTTTACCTTCCCGGGCATGATCCTGGCTCCGTTCCTCGGCGTCCTTTCGGACCGTTACGGAAGAAAAAAGATCCTCATACCTTCCCTTCTCCTTTTCGGCCTGGCCGGCAGCGGGTGCGGATTTGCCGGAAGCTTCAAGGCCCTGCTGTTCCTGAGGTTCTTTCAGGGGGTTGGGGCTGCCGCCCTCTCCTCCCTCACCGGGACCATCATCGGGGACCTGTTCTCCGGCAAGGAGAGGGCCATGGCCATGGGCTACAACTCCAGCGTTCTTTCGGTGGGTACCGCGAGCTACCCGGCCATTGGGGGCGCCATGGCTCTTTTTGGGTGGAACTACCCTTTTTTCCTGCCCATCCTTGCGCTGCCGGTAGCATATGCGGCCCTTTTCCATCTTGAAAATCCTGAGCCTGAAGGTCACCAGAAACTTTCCGACTACCTGAAGGGAGCATGGGAAGTTCTGAAAAACAGGGGGGTCCTGGGAGTTTTTCTGGTGAGCATCGCCACCTTTATCATCCTTTACGGTTCCCTGCTGACGTTTTTCCCCCTTCTGGTGGATGGCCGATTCGGAGCCTCAACCATGACCATCGGGCTGCTCATGTCGGCCATGTCGGTGAGTACCGCCCTGACCTCGACACAGATGGGAAGGCTGTCCGCGAAATTCGGCGAGAAAAACCTGATCAAGGCAGCTTTTCTGTTCTATGGAGCGGCCCTCCTTCTCATCCCGGCCATGCCCTCCGTGCCCCTTTACGTACTTCCGGCCGTGATCTTCGGCTTTGGCCACGGGATGAACATACCGGCCATAATGTCCCTCATGGCCGGTTTTGCTCCCATCGAACATCGGGGGGTTCTCATGTCGGTTAACGGTATGGTGCTCAGGATGGGTCAGACTGCCGGCCCCATGGTTATGGGGATTGCCTACACATGGTGGGGCATCCCGGGGCCCTTTTACGCCGGGGCTGCTTTGGCCCTTGCCGTCACCATCGGCGGTGTGATAGCTGTAAGATATTGAGGAATCGGATAATCCTGCGAATAACCGGAGATCCATGGTGAAAAAGCCGCTGATTATTGCCCACAGGGGCGCTTCTGCCTACGCCCACGAAAACACCATCGATGCCTTCAGGGTCGCCATTGAGATGCAGGCGGACATGATTGAACTGGACGTCCACAGAACCGCCGATGGCGTCCTTATCATCTACCATGACAACAAGTTCAAGGGTAAGCTGCTCAGAAATCTGGCTGCGGAGGAGGTCTTCGGGGCGGCTGATGCTGATGGATATGCCATCCCCACCCTCAAGGAGACAGTACAATATCTGGGGGGCAAAATACGGCTCAACATCGAACTGAAAGAAAGCGGATACGAAGATGATGTGGTGGAAACGGCCATGGAACATTTCAGGCCTGAAAACGTGATCTTCTCCTCCTCAATAGATTCTGCCGTGAGGGCTGTAAAGAAAAGCTTTCCCGTTGTCGCCACTGGCCTGGTGCTGGGGACCAGGCCCTTAAGGGGGCTTCCCCGGTCGCTCTTTCCCGACGAAAGGGTCCACAACACCGGGGTGGATTTTCTCGCCGTGGACCGGAGGCTCCTGAAATACGGGTTTCTGCGAACCGCTCGCCGGCTCCACATGCCGGTCTACGTCTGGACGGCCAACAACAGTAACGTCATCAAAATGCTGGTTGCGGATGATCGTGTAGCAGGGATCTTCACGGACAGGCCTGACCTGGGGCTGTTCCTCCGGGAAGCGCACAAAAAGAGATCTTCGCAATAATGCGTACCTCACTGCAAACAAGGCAAAATAGGGTTTTATGGCAGGTTTATCCCCTCTATCCCCTTCATCCCTGTTAGATAAAGATCCATGCGTTGAGGCCTCGCCATTCTTGACATCCCGACGATCGTGCCCTACTGTTGATTTAACAGGCCAAGGGAAGACGGTGAGAATCCGTCGCGGACCCGCCGCTGTAACCGGGGACGAAAGCCGCAATTAGTCACTGCTCAAAGGAAGTCCAGGGTTAGTCCTGCGCTTGTCGAAGGGCGGGAAGGCGCGGCGAGTAGGGTAATCCGGAAGCCAGAAGACCTGCCTGTTGGACAGAGCGAACGGAACCCTCGCGGCCAGGGTCTGACCGCTGTCAAAGACGGATGAAAAACGGCATCCCGGATCTCGATAAAGAGGTCCGGGATTTTTTCGTCTCCGGGAAGTTTTTACATTGCATGGCCGGGCGAGGAGTGATGAAATGGGCAAAACTGCGCTGATCACGGGTGTATTGGTCATGGTGCTTTCCAGTCCAGCTTACCTTTGGGCAGGGGCCGGAGAAGAGGACGTTCAGGAGGTCGTGGTAACAGCCACCCGTATTGAGACCCCCATCGAGGAGGTCGCAAGTTCGATCACGGTAATCACCGCCGAGGATATCCAGCGAAAAGGGGCCAGAACCGTCCTGGAGGCCCTTGAAGGGGTGCCGGGAATAAAAATCAACGTCAACGGCGGCCCGGGACAGACGGCCACGGTTTTCATCAGGGGAGCAAAATCAGGACACACATTGGTCCTTATTGACGGTGTGGAGGTCAACGATCCCATCTCCACCGGGCGAATCTTCAACTTCGCCAATTTGACAACGGACAACATCGAGAGGATCGAGGTTCTGCGCGGTCCGCAAAGCCCTCTTTACGGTTCGGACGCCATTGGCGGGGTCATAAACATCATCACCCGGAGGGGCAGGGGAAAACCCCATGTAGTGCTGACAGGTGAGACTGGCTCCTTCGGGACGATCCGGGGAGCTGTAGAGGCCAGCGGGGGGACCGGCCGAAGCAACTACTCCCTTTCCCTCTCGCATTTCGACACCGACGGCATATCGGCTGCCGACGAGAGGGACGGCAACACGGAGAAGGACGGATATACTAATACTACCTGGTCGGGCAAGGTTGGCATTGAACCTTCCGACAGTCTCGCACTGGATCTCATATTTCGATATTCCGATGCGAAGGCCGATCTGGACAATTTCGGGGGCGCCTTTGGGGATGACCCGGACCACGTTTCGGGTACGAAGGAACTCATTATGCGAGGGCAAGGGACCATCTCCCTGGCAGGAGGCGCCTGGGAGCAGATCGTGGGCATCTCCTATACGGACAACAGCCGCAACGATATCAATCCTCCCAACAGGAGCGAATTCGACAGCGGCCTGGTCAAGCTGGATTGGCAGAACAACCTGTATCTCAGCCCCGTCGTTACCCTGACAGTGGGGGCGGAATCCGGGAAGGAAAGAGGGAAGACGGATACCTTTGCCGAGAAGAAGGCACGCACGACAGGCATCTACTTTCTGGAGCAAAACGACATGGGCGGAAGGTTCATCACCACGGTGGGGGCCAGGATCGACGACCATAGCGACTTTGGAACACAGGCGACCTACCGCCTCACCGCCGCGTATCTGCTGCATGAGTCGGGAACCAGATTTCGGGCGACCTACGGTACAGGGTTCAAGGCCCCGTCCCTCTACCAGCTTTTCTCCATCTACGGAGATCCAGGACTTCAGCCGGAGGAAAGTGGCAGTTGGGATGTCGGGGCAGACCAGGATCTTATGGGCGGCAGGGCTTCTCTTGGACTGACATATTTTGACAACAGGTTCGACAACCTCATCGACTTCGATTTCGGCACCATGACCTACCAGAACACCCTCGGGGCCAATACCAGCGGTCTGGAATTCATCAGCAGACTGTTCCTGACGGATTCGGTCGAACTGAGCCTCAACTACACATATACGCGGTCAGAGGATGAGGCAACCGGAGAGAAACTGCTCCGTGTTCCCCGGGACAGCATAGGGTTTACCGCGGACTACAGCCCGTCAACGGGGAGCCACGTCGGGCTGGATATTCTCTATGTCGGTGATAACGCCGACCTCGATTTCCCTCCACCAACCTATACACCTGTCAGGGTAACGCTGGACGGATATACCCTTGTCAATCTGTCGGGCGCATTTAGTGTTGCCCATGGGTTCGAAATCACCGGCAGGGTCGAAAATCTCCTTGATGAGGATTACCAGACAGTTCTAGGCTACGGTACGCCCGGAATATCGGGATACCTCGGGTTCAGAGCGGATTTATGATGGACCTTTTCAGGCCCCTGTCCCTTTCGTTGGGGATTCATGCGGCCTTGATCGCCCTGGTACTGGGACAGTCCGGGTCAGGAAACGGGATCGCCCCTCCCGACGCGGCTGCCGGTCCGATAGTCGTGGATATAGTATCATTTGGACACAGTGAATCCGTGGCTCCCGCCGCCGGCCGGGTTCGCTCGGTTTCCCCGGTATCACCGGTGTCCAAAACTGAAAAAACGGTTCCGAAATCGGAGGCCATGCCGCCGGTCCAAAAACCCGGGGTAGTCAGGGAGCGGATCGCGGCTGCCGAGATGAAAACCCCAGCGCCTCCTCCGCCCGGCTCACCTCACGAAGCGGAGCGGGAAACAACAGCCGGAAAGGACGCGCCCCCGCCCGCACCCCCCGGCAGTTCCGGCGCCCCTGATCGAGACCATGCATTTCAAACAGGCCGAACGGGACCGCAGCAGCCCATGCTTGCCTATGGGGCCGTCCCCCCCAGGGAGGGCCTTCCGGGTGGTATCTCCGGCAATGATCCGGGTTTTGATTTCATCAGGGCAGAGGCAACCGATCTGCCCGAGCCCATATACCCCGCCTGGTGCAGAAGACGGGGTCAGGAGGGAAAGGTCATCCTCTCGGTGAGGATAGGAAGGGACGGAGGGTTGGGCGGCGTCTCGGTGTTCCGGTCAAGCGGATTTTCCATGCTTGACCGGGCGGCGGTCAAGGCCCTTCAAAAGGCACGTTTTTCACCTGCGAGTGCAGCAGGTTTTTCCGTATCATCCACGAGAAAGATCGCCTATTCTTTCCAAATGACGGATGCGGGGAATTAACATGCGGCGCCTCCTGATCCTCATCACAGCTATTGCCCTTCTGGCCGCCGGGGGCTTCCTCCTGTATGGTTTCGGCCAAGGTGAGCCTCAGAATCCAACCATCGTCCGTCTGGATCGCCCCGCCGCCCCGCCGCCCCATCAACCTCTGCATTACGAGCGCATCATATCTCTGGCCCCCAGCATCACAGAGGTGCTTTTCTCGCTTGGCCTGGGTGACAGGGTCGTCGGGGTTACACGGTACTGCGACTATCCGCCGGAGGCGCTGGAAAAGCCCAAGATCGGGGGATACTTCGACATCAATTATGAGGCGATCATCACCGCCGCACCGGACCTGGTTGTCCTGATGAAGGAGCACGATAAACCACGTGAATATCTGAAGCGGCTCGGGATCGAAACCCTGACGGTGGACCACAGCAGCGTTGATGGGATCATGGAATCAATACGGCTCATTGGTGAAAAGACCGGGACGAAGAAGACAGCCGATAAGATCCTGATGGAAACGGAAAAGAGGATCGAGCGTGTAAAGGCCATGACAAAGGACCTCAATAAACCCACGGTCATGGTGGCGGTGGGAAGGAGTCTTCAGACCGGAGCGGCCGGAGCGGTCTATATCTCGGGACGGGACGGATTTTACGATGAGCTCATCTCCATGGCCGGGGGGATAAACGCATATGCAAAGGACACCCTGAAGTTCCCGGCCCTCTCCGCCGAGGGAGTCGCCAGGCTCAATCCCCAGGTGATCATCGAGATGGTTCCCGACGTGACGGACCCACAGACTGACGAAAAGATGTTGGAGAAGTGGCGTTCCATCCCCGGGCTTACCGCGGTGAGCAAAGGCCGGGTCTACGTACTCAACCAGGATTACGTGGTGGTGCCGGGACCCCGGTTTATTCTTCTCCTGGAGAGGATGGCGGAAGTGATACACCCTGAGGCGCACTGGGAATGACAATAAGCGGGCGCAGGATAATAGAGATTGCCGACTACTCCTACAGCATAGGCGGGACGGTTATCCTCCATGAAGTCTCCATGTGCGTATATGAGGGGGAGTATCTCTGCGTTATCGGTCCCAATGGGGCGGGCAAGACGACGCTGCTGAAGTGTGTGGACCGGATCAACATCGGCGGCCGGGGGGAAATAAGAATTTCGGGCAGGCCGTTGGAGGAATATTCCCAGAAAGAACTGGCAACCCTGCTCAGCTATGTGCCGCAGGCTGATATCCGTACGCTTCCATTTTCAGCGGGTGAGTTCGTCCTCATGGGGCGCTATCCTCACCTGAGTCCCTTCTCGGCGGTGAGTCCCGGGGACCACGAGGTGGTCAAAAGGGCCATGGAGATCACAGGCACTGAAAGGTTTTACCGCCGGGCCATGGGGACTCTCAGTGGAGGGGAACGCCAGAGAGTGCTCATCGCGGCGGCATTAGCCCAGGGGGCGAAAGTGCTTCTGCTCGACGAGCCCACGACGTTTCTCGATCCGAAGCACGGAGAAGATGTCCTGGGAATTCTGACAAGGCTGAACCGGGAGGAGGGTATTACCGTAGTCGCGGTTACGCACGACATCAACGACGCGGTGCTAAACGGCGACCGGGTCGTTGCCCTGAAGGAGGGGTCCGTGCGGTTTACGGGGCAGCCGGCCGGCCTCATGGACAACAGCATCCTGGAGGCGATCTACGACAGGAGGTTTTTCCTCTACCCACACCCTCAGTCGGGTCGGATGATCGTTCTGCCGGATGAGGTCATGCGGCAATGACCTTCGGCCGCCGACCCGCTATCCTGATTATTTTGGCATTTCTGGCCGTGTCGGCGCTCATCATCGGGCCGCTGATAGGGATGCGGACCATTCCGCTGGATGCGGTCATACACCCCGCTTCCTGGAGCCGGGAGAGCGAGATATTCTGGAGGCTGCGCGTACCCAGGGTGTTTGTCGCCTTTCTGGGGGGAGTCGGCTTGGCGGTAAGCGGCATGTCCTTTCAGGCGCTTTTCAGAAACCCCCTCGCGACCCCCTTTACCCTGGGCGTGTCATCCGGAGCCGCCCTCGGCGCGGCCGCCTATATCCGTTTCGGACTGCCGGCCGCCCTGCTGGGAATCCCGGGCATCTCCGTTTCGGCCTTTATGGGAGCAATGCTTTCAGTCCTTTTAGTGTATGGCCTGACCCGCCTTCGATCCGGTTTTTCCACCGGAACCATGCTGCTGGCCGGTGTGGCTATAAGCTTCTTCTTCTCCAGCGTTAACCTGTTCATCCAGTACATCAGCGATTTTACCCAGACTTTTCATATTATCCGGTGGCTCATGGGAGGTCTGGAGGTGGTAGGATTCCGGTCCGTCCTGGACATGCTGCCGTTCGTGGTAGTGGGAGCCCTCATTATCCTTTACCTGACCAACGAACTGAACCTGATGACCACAGGCGAGGAGATGGCGACCAGCCGGGGGGTTAATGTCAAATCCGTCCGCCGGGGAATCTTCTTTGCCGCCTCTCTGATGGTGGGAGGGGTAGTTTCGGTATGCGGCCCCATCGGGTTTGTGGGGATGATGTCACCGCATATCTGCAGACTGATCATAGGGCAGGATCACCGTTACCTCGCCCCTGCCACCCTTCTTTTCGGCGGCGCCTTCCTGACAATATGCGATACGTTCGCCCGGACCATCATCGCCCCGGCCGAGATTCCGGTCGGGGTGATCACAGCCCTCCTCGGGGGGCCGTTTTTCGTGTGGCTGCTGGTCCGGGGGGAGGGGATGGACAATGAAGGGCTGTAGGATCAGGCCGATTGCCGGGCGAGGCCTAACTTTTCGAACCAGCTCCGGGGGCCTCGGGTATCCCTCACGGGGATTTCTGTCTTGGGCGCCATAATGGGCTCGTGCCAATAGAAGAACAGGGTGGGGCTGGGGCCGGGATCATCGGAACCTGGCCCCATGGAGTATGACATGCCGCTGACGGGGCCGAGAGAGTCGCGCTGGTGAAAAATCGTCCGTCCCATTTTGAGCAGGTTATTTTTCAGGTTGATCATCGTTTATCTCCTCTTTTATTGGGCCGCCGGTTACGTGGTTTCATCCGTGACAACACGTGAGGCGAAGCAATAAACATGCCGAGCGCAGCTGTGGCTTCAAAACCTGCGGGCAAGCCTTCGGTATGGACAGGGCCGGGGGCAAATTATGGGGCCGGCACAAGAGTGATGATGATTATAACTGGATGTAAAATAAAGATAAAATCATGAATTTCCTGAGGATGGTCCTTCTTCCAGGCCGTCGCGATCTGTCCATGACCTGAGTGGAGGACATGAACTATTCGGAAATCTGGCAAATTCGCCGGCGATGGATAACAACAGCCATGTGTTGATTTTGCAACACTCGACACGCAAGGGGTTGCATTTATGCCACAATTGCCAACCCAAAGTCCATCAACTGTCAGGCGAGATATTTTCAATATAGTCAACAATGAACTCGACTTCAAAATTCCGGCCCGGCTCAGGCAAAAAATCAATTTCAATATACATTCCCGAAGCGGATATGTTCAGGATTCGACAGTCATATCCTCCCGGCCCAATTCGTACGAGACATGGTATTACAGTGTTGACCCTGTGAATCTGTCTGGTGCCGACACCGAGGACTTTTCCCACAGTTGAATTGATATCGCTTTTGGTAAAGGGTTTATTAAGAACAGCGCCACATCCCAATCCCTTATAAAGCTCCCGGGTCGCAGCGCTGTCGTCTCCGGTAACGATGATCACTTTTGTGGCACGCAATGTAGGGTCCGCCTTAATGATCCGGCATACGTAGGGCTTGCTGAAAAATACGTAACCTACTGAAAACACTAGACAAACCCCGCGTTTGCATGCTAATATGTGCAAGAAAAATAGTTGGTTAGCCTTAAAACCCTTGCACATGGCGGTCACAAATGTATCGAACAACACCCGATAATCAATTGGCTTTTGAAGACTTCTACCTTCCTTTCGGTGGCAAGCTCAGAAGCGATAACCGCTGGGTTATCCTGGCGCGTATGGTCCCTTGGGATACCGCCGAGGCGTTCTACGAAAAACAGTTTTCTCAAAGCGGTCAAGGTGCTCCGGCCAAGCCTGCCCGTGTTGCTCTCGGTGCCCTGATCATCAAAGAGCGCCTTGGTGTTAGTGATGAAGAAGCGGTGGAGCAGATTCGTGAGAACCCGTATCTGCAATACTTTCTCGGGTTCCACGAATTCCGCGATGAAGCACCGTTCGACTCGCCAATGTTCGTGTATTTTCGCCATCGCTTCAGCCTGGAGCAACTCAACCAGGTCAACGAAGCCCTTGTCCGTGCCGGGCAAACAGAAGCCGCGCACCTATCGACAAAAAGCTCGTCGTCTGTTTTTGAAGTACAGCAAAAGCCGCAAGCATTCAGCGCGGCAGATCCGTAAGGTTCTGGGGCAACAGTTGCGCTTTCTCAGGCGCAATCTCAACACCATTGCACAACTTGCCGAACAGACGTCACTCACCCTGCTTGACCGTCGTCAATACAAGAGCTTGCTGGTGATCCACGAACTTTATCGCCAACAACAGTGGATGTATGAGAATTGCTGCCATCGGATCAGCGGTCGGATTGTCAGCATCAGCCAACCACATGTCCGTCCGATTGTTCGCGGCAAAGCGTCCGCGCCGACGGAATTCGGTGCCAAACTGTCAGCCAGTCTGGTTAATGGTTTCGTGTTCCTGGATCGTCTTGACTGGAATCCTTTTAACGAGTCCGGTGATCTGATTGAACAGATCGAGACTTACAAACAACGCTTTGGCTGCTATCCGGAATCGGTGCATTGCGATGCTATTTATCGAACACGTGACAACCGTAGATACTGCAAGAAACAGGGGAGTATCAGGATGTCCGGGCCACCATTGGGGCGTCCTCCGAAGAAAACCCCCGAGAACACCCCCGAGAACACGCAAGACATGCTGGACAGAAAACTCCAACAGCGCCAGGATGAACTTGACCGGATTCCAATTGAAGGCAAGTTCGGCCAGGGCAAACGCCGCTTCAGGCAGATGACTCGATCCTCCATGCTGGAGGTCCTGCGCCAGGACTATATCAGAACGGCCAAGGCCAAGGGATTGAGCCGAACCAGGGTCGTGTTCAAACACGCCCTCCGTAACGGTCTCATCCCGGTGATAACAGTAATCGGTCTTCAATTCGGCATCCTTTTGGGTGGGGCGATACTGACCGAGACCGTCTTCGCCTGGCGGGGGGGTAGGGAAGTGGCTGTTCGAGGGGGTCGTCAAGAGGGACTACATGG
The DNA here is from genome assembly GCA_002897695.1 of bacterium BMS3Abin14. Lineage (NCBI taxonomy): Bacteria > bacterium BMS3Abin14. The sequence continues at coordinate 44,413 of BDTG01000041.1, read as the reverse complement.
TTATCCAGGGGGGCACCATGATCGTGGCCGCCACCTTCGTGATGGTCAATCTCATCGTTGACATTCTGTACGCTGTCATCAACCCGCGAATCAGCAACAGTTGATGACTTCGCAAAAAGTCATCAACGCGCCCGTTTAAGGGCGCCCAAATCGATGACTTGCAGCGCAAGTCGTTGATTTGTAAGGAAAGTGAAAATGACATTTTCCGCTTTCCGTTGAGCAAAAAGCCACGAATGGACTTTTTGCGAGTCCATCAACAGATGATGGTTAGAAAAGGAAGTTTATAATCGTTATGGGCTTGATCACGAGATTTACGGATCCGGAAAACAGACACCCGTTTTTCGACCAGCTTGAAAAGCTGCTGAAGAACAGGACCGGTGTGCTCGGTCTGGTGTTGATCACCCTGTTTGTCCTTGCCGCCCTGTTTGCCCCGGTTCTCAGTCCCCACGATCCCATTGAAAATTCCCTTTACGATCAGCTGAAGCCTCCGATATGGCAACAGGGAGGGAGTTCCGAAAACCTGCTGGGGACGGATGACCTGGGCAGGGACATCCTGTCCAGAATTATATTCGGGGCCAGGGTTTCCCTCATGGTCGGAGTCGTCAGTGTAGGGATCGCTGTTCTGTTCGGGGCGTTCCCTGATCCTCCGGGCCTGGTGGGTAATGGCTTTACCCGGCATTGCCATATTCCTGGGGGTTCTGGGCTTCAACCTGTTGGGTGACGGCCGCCGCCATTATGGGGCTGATCCCATCCCCTCCCGGAAGGATCGCCGGCGGTGAGATCCTCTTTGAGGGAGAGGACCTGTTAAAGGCGCCTGAATCGCGCATGAGAAAAATCCGCGGAAACCGGATTTCCATAATCTTTCAGGAGCCGATGACATCGTTGAACCCGGTATACACCGTGGGTAATCAGGTCGCCGAGGTCATACAGCACCACCATAGACTTTCGCGGAAGCAGACAAGGGAGAAGGTTATAGAGGCGTTTCGTCTCGTGGGTATACCGGCTCCCGAAGATCGCATCGACGACCACCCCCACCAGATGAGTGGTGGAATGCGGCAGCGGGTGATGATTGCCATGGCCCTCGCCTGCAATCTGAGGTTGATGATAGCCGACGAGCCGACCACAGCTCTTGATGTGACCATCCAGGCTCAGATCCTTGACCTGATGAACAGGCTCAAGGAGGAAACCAACGCTTCAATCCTGTTTATTACCCACGACCTGGGGGTTATTGCCGAGATGGCACAGAGGGTCGTGGTGCTGTACTGCGGCAGGGTGGTGGAGATGGCCAGGGTGGAGGATCTTTTTCATGATCCGCGACATCCATATACCGTCGGGCTGTTAAACTCCATGCCCGTACTGAATTCTCGGAAAAGCAGGAGGCTTACCACCATCGGCGGTACGGTCTGTTCGCTTTTCTCCCTGCCGGACGGCTGCAACTATTGTGAACGCTGTCCGGATGCCATGGACGAATGTCTCCATGAAAAGGCCCCGGAGGTCGAGGTTGCACCAGGGCACACCGTTAGCTGTCATAAATATGGCTGAAGATCCAGGAGGCAGAGAGATCCCTCTGGTGGAGATCAGGGATCTGGTGAAGTATTTTCCTGTAAAAGGAGGCGCCCTGCTTCGTGAGGTTGCATCCGTGAAGGCTGTGGACGGGGTCAGCCTCACAATCCCCGAGAGGCAGACCATGGGACTGGTGGGAGAATCGGGATGCGGAAAATCCACTCTGGGCTTTCTTCTCCTGAGGCTTCTCGATCCAACCGCCGGCGAGGTGCTCTACAGGGGAGAGAATATCCTCGCTTTTGACAAGGCCCGTATGCGAGCGTTGCGCAAGGAAGTACAGATCATTTTTCAGGATCCATTTTCATCCCTAAACCCCCGGAAGAACGTGTCCCACATTGTCGGAGAGCCTCTCCTGGTGCACGGAATGTCGACCCGGTCTGAACGTAACGCCAGGGTTCAGGAACTTCTCGAATACGTCGGATTGAAGAAAGAACATATGAGAAGGTATCCTCACCAGTTCTCGGGAGGGCAGAGGCAGCGCATAGGAATTGCCAGGGCGCTGGCCCTTAACCCGAGCCTCATCGTCTGTGACGAGGCCGTGTCCGCCCTGGATGTTTCCATCCAGGCCCAGGTGATAAATCTCCTTCAGGACCTACAGGAGGAGTTTGGCCTGACCTACCTCTTTATTTCCCATGATCTGAGCGTAGTGGAGCATATCAGCAATCGCGTTGCGGTGATGTACCCAGCCCGATCTTCGTGAATTGGCGACGGGACATATGGCGGCCTGCCACTTCGCGGGGGAAAGGCCCCCCCTCCATGCAGGGCGGAAAGACACGAACCCTCTTCCAAAAAACTTGTAATCCTGTTAGAAACCATTTTTATCCAGCCGCCGAAACGGCGACAATATTGGACGTTGGACCTTGGACACTGGTTAACTGCGAGAATGGCGGAACCGGCAGACGCGCTGGGTTTAGGACCCAGTACCTTACGGTGTGGGGGTTCGAGTCCCCCTTCTCGCACCACGCCGGAGACTAATTTTATTTACCGTATTTTTGAGAGGAGCAAATTTTTTCATGAAGATCAACATTGAGAAAACAAGCGATGTGGAGAGAAAACTGAGTGTAGAGATACCATGGGATACGGTTAAGGAGGAGATCGACAAGGCCCTCCTCCATATCAGGGCCGGAGCCACGCTGAAGGGGTTTCGCAAGGGCAAGGCACCCCTTGAGATGGTTCGTAAAATCTATGGCGCCGAGGCGAAGGATGACGCCATAAAATCATTGGTATCCGTCGCTACCCGAAAGGCGCTGGATGAAAATAATCTGATCCCTTTCGGCAGTCCATATCTTACCGACGTTAAGAGCGATGACGACAATCCCCTGGGGTTCGAGGCCATAGTTGAACTGTCCCCATCCTTCGAACTTGTTGATTACAGGGGACTTGAACTGGAGAAACCCATATCCCGGGTCAAGGATGAGGATGTAACCGGTTTTCTGGATTCTTTCAGGGAACAACGGGCCGAGGCCGTCCCGGTTGAAGAGGACAGGGCGCTTCGCAGCGGAGACCTGGCCAGGGTTGATTTCTCCGGGACAAAAGAGGGTGAGCCCGTAGAGGGGATGGACGTCAAGGACTACGGTATCCGGATAGGCAAAACTGAACTGGTGCCCGGTTTTGAAGAGCAGATCGTTGGCATGAAGGCAGGCGAGGTAAAAGAGTTCGACCTTCCCTTCTCCGACGATTTTGCCAACAGGGACCTGGCAGGACATACAATTCACTTTTCGGTAAACATAAAGACGATCGAGATGCTGGACATCCCCGATCTTGACGACGAATTTGCCTCCACCGTGGGTGAGTACAAAACGGTCGATGAATTGAAGAAGGCCGTTCGCGAGGACATGGAAAAAGCCAGGGAGGCCGATTCCGAGCGCGGTCTGCGCTCAAACCTGACGCGCAACCTGGTTGATACCAACGTGTTTGAGGTACCCCCCTCTCTGGTGGACAAGGAGTTGAGGTTCCTCGTCCAGGATTACGGTGAAAAACTGACTCGGGCGGGTGTTCCCGGCGAGAAGATCAAGGAACTTATCCTGGTCAACGAGGATGAACTCAAAAAAACGGCCACAGAACACGGCCGTCTCATGTATATCGTCAGCGAAATTGCAGACAGGGAAAAGTTCGAGACCAGGGACGCGGAGGTTGACGCCATAATCAGACGTGCTGCGGCCCAGGCGGGTAAACGTTACGAGGATCTCAGGGAGGAGTATTCATCCGACGGCACCATTAATGAGATCACCTTCGGTATCCTGCGTGACAAGGTCTTTAACCACATCCTGGAAAACGCCTCCATCACAGAGGTCGAGGTAAAGGATGAAAACGGGCAGGAGGATAATTGACATGAACCTTATCCCGATGGTAATCGAACAAACGGGCCGGGGAGAGAGGGCCTACGATATCTATTCGCGTCTCCTGAAAGATCGGATAATCTTCCTGGGCACCACCATCGATGACAATGTTTCAAACCTGATCATCGCGCAGCTGCTCTTCCTGGAGGCTGACGCGCCCGACAAGGATATACACATCTATATCAACAGTCCCGGAGGGTCCGTGTCGGCCGGTCTTGCCATCTACGATACCCTGCGTTACATTAGACCGGAGATTGAGACGATCTGCATCGGACAGGCAGCGAGCATGGGCGCTCTTATCCTTTCTGCCGGCACCAGGGGGAAGCGGTTGTCTCTGCCCCACGCGAGGATTATGATCCACCAGCCCATGGGCGGTTTTTCGGGACAGGCATCGGATATAGACATACATGCGAAGGAAATATTGCGCATCAAGGGTGAGCTGAACGGTATTCTCGCCGAGAGTACCGGACAGCCCCTTGAGACTATTGAAGCGGATACAGACCGTGATTTTTTCATGTCAGGAGAACAGGCTGTACAGTATGGACTGGTTGACAGAGTGATTTCCCAACGGCTTGCCGAATAGTGCGTCTAAAGCCACGAAGGAGAAACCATGAGTGAAAAAACGGGCACGAACAGTTCGATACTGCGCTGTTCCTTCTGCGGTAAGACACAGGATGAGGTCCGTAAACTGATCGCCGGCCCTACGGTCTATATTTGCAACGAGTGCGTGGATCTGTGTACCGACATTATCGAGGAGGAGTGGGAACGCGAGGAAAGCGAAAGGATCTCAAAAGATCTGCTGAAGCCCGAACAGATAAAAAAAGCTCTGGACGAGTATGTGATAGGTCAGAAAAGGGCCAAAAAGATGCTCTCCGTGGCGGTATATAATCATTACAAACGCATCGAAGCCAGCAGTGATGATGTTGAGCTTCAGAAAAGCAATATTTTTCTTATAGGTCCGACCGGAACAGGGAAAACCCTCCTTGCGCAGACCCTGGCAAGGATTCTTAACGTTCCATTTGCCATCGTTGACGCGACGACACTGACTGAAGCGGGGTACGTCGGCGAGGATGTTGAAAATATTATCCTCAGGCTTCTGCAGAATGCCGATTACGACGTGAGCCGTGCGGAGAAGGGGATCGTTTACATTGATGAAATCGACAAGGTCGCAAGGAAGAGCGACAACCCATCCATTACCAGGGATGTTTCCGGCGAGGGAGTTCAGCAGGCCCTCCTTAAAATTATTGAGGGTACTTTGGCAAACGTGCCTCCCCAGGGTGGACGTAAGCATCCTCAGCAGGAGTTTATCGCGGTCGATACCGAGAATATTCTTTTCATCTGCGGTGGAGCATTTGTCGGGCTGGAGTCGGTGATCGAGCAGAGGATAGGGAAAAAGGGCCTTGGTTTCGGGGCTGAGGTCAAGACCAGGACAGAAAAAAATATTGGTCAAATCCTCACTCAAATGCGGCCGGAGGATTTAATTCGTTTCGGCATGATCCCGGAGTTTGTCGGCAGGATCCCGGTTGTGGCCACCCTTCACGACCTGGATGAAGATGCCTTGGTCAGCATACTCACTGAACCGAAAAACGCGCTGGTCAAGCAATACCAGAAATTCTTTGGATTTGAGAATACAGCGTTGAAATTTACAGCAGGGGCTCTTTCCGCGGTTGCGAAAGAGGCCATTGACCGGAAATCCGGGGCCAGAGGCCTGCGTGCCATTCTGGAGGACCGGATGCTCAATATCATGTACGATCTTCCCTCGCAGCCTAACGTTCGTGAGTGTATTGTCAACGAGGATGTCGTTCTTTCCAGCATGGATCCCATACTTCTTTACGACTCGGGTCCCGGCGAGGAGGAAGAGGAAAAAAAGGTATCATAAATTCCCCCCGGCCCGATGTCCCCTTGTTCGAGGGGACCATCCTTTAAGGCTGGGGGTAACTGTGTAAATAGAATGGAGTGTGATTCGCAAATGGCTGACAAAACACAAAAAGTTTTTATCGACAAGGCGCTGCCCGTTTTGCCGCTTAGAGACATAGTTGTATTTCCCCACATGATCGTCCCTCTTTTCGTGGGCAGGGATAAATCTATCCGTGCCCTGGAGGTGGCGATGGAGGCGGATAAAAACATCCTGCTGTCGGCTCAGAAGGATCCAAAGATAGATGAGCCGGCGCCGGACGAGATCCACGAGGTGGGGACCCTTTCGTCCATTCTTCAGATGCTCAAGCTGCCCGATGGGACGGTCAAGGTCCTTGTAGAAGGGCAGAAGAGATGCCGTCTTACCGATTTCAGGGAGACGGTGGATTACTTTTCTTCCGAGTTCGAGGAACTGGAATATTTCTGTCCCATGGTCCCTGAGATCGAGGCTCTGATGAGAAGTATTGTCGACCGGTTTGAGCGGTACGCGAAGCTCAACAAGAAGGTTCCGCAGGAGGTCCTTTCCACCGTCAATATGATTGAGGACCCGGGGAAGTTTGCCGATACAATCGCCGCTCATCTCCTTGTCAAACTGGAGGACAAACAGGACCTTCTTGAAACCATCGAGGTGCCGCACCGCCTGGAAAGCATACTTCAGATAATGGAGTCGGAGATCGAAATTCTCCAGATCGAAAGGAAGATACGAGGCCGGGTCAAGCGCCAGATGGAAAGGACCCAGAAGGAATATTATCTCAACGAACAGATGAGGGCCATCCAGAAGGAACTGGGCGAAAAGGACGAGGCCAAGGCCGAGGTTCAGGAACTTGAGGAGAAGATCAAGGCCGCCGAGATGCCTGAATCGGTCAATGAGAAGGCGCTTAAAGAACTTCGCCGTTTGAAGATGATGGCGCCAATGGCGGCCGAAGCCACCGTTGTTCGCAACTATATTGACTGGCTGATCTCCATACCTTGGAAGGCAAAGACCGATGACAAACTGGATATTACCGAGGCCGAGCGCATTCTAAACGAGGATCATTACGGTCTGCACAAGGTAAAGGAGCGAATTCTGGAATATCTGGCTGTTCACCAGCTGGTGGGCAAGCTGAAAGGGCCCATTCTCTGCTTCGTGGGCCCTCCGGGAGTTGGCAAGACATCTCTGGCCAAGTCCATCGCCCGCGCCATGGGCCGGAATTTTGTCCGTTTGTCCCTCGGTGGAGTCAGGGATGAGGCAGAGATCCGGGGACACCGGAGGACTTATATCGGAGCGCTCCCCGGCCGAATTGTCCAGTCCATGAAGCGCGCCGGGACGGTTAACCCGCTGTTCCTTCTCGATGAAGTGGATAAAATGAGCATGGATTTCCGCGGGGATCCATCATCAGCTCTCCTGGAGGTCCTGGACCCGGAGCAGAACAACGCTTTTTCCGATCACTACCTCGAGGTTGATTACGACCTTTCACATGTAATGTTCATCACCACGGCAAACGCCCTCGATCCTGTTCCGGCCCCGCTCAGGGACCGCATGGAGATTATCCGCATCGCGGGCTATACGGAGCCGGAGAAACTCAACATCGCCAAACAGTTCCTGGTAAAAAAACAGCTTAAGGCAAACGGTCTTTCCGAGAAATACGCACGATTTACGGACGCCGGTCTTTTAACGATCATCCGGAACTATACGATGGAAAGCGGTGTCCGAAATCTTGAACGGGAGATTGCTTCCGTATTCCGCAAGGTGGCGCGGGACATTGTCAAGGCGGGGAAAGAACAGGCGAAACGCATAAGTTTAAACAGCAATGTGGTGAAAAAATATCTGGGCGTGCCCAAGTATGATCATGGTCTCATTGAGGAGAAGGATAGGGTCGGGCTGACTACCGGCCTGGCCTGGACCGAGGTCGGAGGCGAACTGCTTCAGATCGAGGTCACCGTCATGGAGGGCAAGGGAAACCTCACGTTAACGGGAAAGCTAGGGGAGGTCATGCAGGAGTCCGCCAGGGCTGCTCTCAGTTATGTTCGCTCCAAAGGCAGCGAACTTGATATCCCCCGGGACTTTTACCAGAAGGTGGACATCCACGTCCACGTCCCGGAGGGGGCTATCCCCAAAGACGGTCCTTCCGCCGGGATCACCCTCGCCACATCCCTTGCCTCGGCCCTTACGGGAAGACCTGTCAGGCACAACCTGGCCATGACCGGTGAAATCACGTTGCGCGGGCGTGTGCTGAAGATCGGCGGGTTGAAAGAGAAACTCCTCGCAGCCAATAGGGGCGGTGTAACGGATGTAATCATTCCCAAAGAGAACCGGATAGATTTAACTGAGGTCCCTGCTGAGATTCTCAAGGGATTGAGCATACATGATGTGGAAAGTGTAGACGAGGTGCTCAAGCTTGCCCTTCTGCCCTGCACTGAGGAGATGCCCATCGCGCCCTTGCGGGGACGGGGCCCTGAAGGTTTGCAGGACCAGGCAGGCCCGATGCTGGCTCACTAGGTTCCGGGGGAGTTATGCTGATAGCATCCCCGCCGGGCAAAAGGGTTTGAAGCGGTTTTGCCGGATTGACAATGACGGGCAAGACGATTATAAGTAGGCTTCCCGTGGGCGGTTAGCTCAGTTGGGAGAGCATCGGCCTTACAAGCCGGGGGTCACAAGTTCGAGCCTTGTACCGCCCACCAAATGGACAAATCCGCGCTTGATGCAGTGCGGGGTAAGGTTGAAAAACTGGGGTCGTAGTTAAGCTGGTTATAACGCCGGCCTGTCACGCCGGAGGCCGCGGGTTCGAGTCCCGTCGACCCCGCCAGAATTTAGGGCCGCACATCTGTGTGGCCCTTTTTTATTTTGAGTGGATCTTTTCGTATCTGGCCTGGAGGTCCTCTTTGGTTTCCTCGCGGTCGGGATCCGGGACGCAGCAGTCCACGGGACACACGGCGGCGCACTGAGGTTCATCGAAGGCGCCCACGCATTCCGTGCAAAGATCCGGGTCTATAATGTAGATCTCACCTTCAGATATCGCCTGGTTGGGACATTCCGGTTCACACGCTCCGCAGGCGATGCATTCATCGGTAATGATAATGGCCACGGTAATGCCTCCTCTTGGAAATGGTTGTATCACCATTTCAGTCAATGGGCGGGTCTGTATTCCACACCAAAACTATTAACGATTTTTTACGACCCTGCCAAGATCGGTGATTTATTGTCCATCTGCTGATATAAGTACACCATGGATAGAATAGCCGAAAATCTGGGAAATGTTCGGAAAAAGATTTATAGCGCGTGCGAACGCTCCGGCAGGCTTCCTGAAGACGTCCTTCTGCTGGCTATCAGCAAGACGATGCCGATGGACCGTATCGCAGCGGCCGCATCCGCAGGGCAGGTGGATTTCGGGGAGAACCGTATTCAGGACGCGAAGGGGAAAATTCCTCAATTGTCCGGGGATCTGGTGTGGCACATGGTCGGTCACCTTCAGAAAAACAAGGTCAGAAACTGTCCTCCTCTCTTCAAATGGATCCACTCCATCGATTCGGTCGGGCTGGCCAGAGAGGTGGCCAGACGCTACCGGGAGGCCTCCGTGGTTTGTCGGACGCTGGTTCAGGTCAGCGTGTCGGGTGAGGAGGCGAAGTTCGGCTGCAGGCCCCTGGACGTTCCCGACATCCTTTCTGTCCTTCTGGAAGAGGAGGGTGTTAAACCCTGTGGGTTGATGACGATCCCGCCGTTTTCTTCCGACCCGGAGGACTCCAGGGAACATTTCGGGGAGCTGAAAAAGCTGAGGGATGATCTTGGAACTCGCGGTTTTCCTCCCGGGAGCATCAGAGAGCTTTCCATGGGGATGAGTGGGGACTACGAGGTCGCCGTTGAGGAAGGCGCGACCATCGTCAGGGTGGGGACGGCTATTTTTGGTCGCCGGGGCTACTAGACGCTGCCCTTTCCTAACGCCTTCGATCTTTCGGCAGCCGCCAGGACACCCTTTTTGACTGCATCCTCGAAACCCGCTTCGGCCATGGCCTTCAGGCCGGCCTGGGTTGTTCCTCCGGGAGATGTCACCCTTTCGCGCAGGGCCGCCGGCTCCATCTTTGTTTCCGTCATCATCATGGCGGCGCCGAGTATTGTCTGAGTGACAAGCCTGGACGCGTCCCCGGGCGGTAGTCCCAGGCTTGTTCCTGCTTCGGTAAGCGCCTCGGCCATGCGGAATATGTATGCCGGTCCGCTTCCCGACAGGCCTGTAACAGCGTCCATCATGTTTTCCGGCAGAACGAGGCATATGCCCACGGCCTCAAAAAGTCTGCATGCCCAGGCGATCATGCCCTCTTTGACCTTTCCTCCAGGGGCAATAACCGTTGCCCCGTTCCCGGTGAGAGCGGGAGTGTTGGGCATGGCGCGTATGACAGGGGTAGCCGGGAAGGCAGCCTTCAGGACGGAGAGAGGGACTCCGGCGGCAATGGAGATGATAACCTGATCGGGTCCGGGAATCGGGCCGATTTCATCGAGAACGGCTGGAAGAATTTGTGGTTTAACGGAGAGAAAGACCGTGCCGCACTCGGCTGCAGGAGCCCCATTATGGGAGGTAACCGAAAATCCAAACCTTCGCTGGAGGGAAGAGCGACGTTCCTTGACAGGTTCGGAGATGAGGATATCTTCAGGCGGGACGATACCGGCTCCTGTTATTCCCCCGGCCAGGGCTTCCGCCATGTTTCCTCCGCCGACAAACCCGATAGTCTTCCTGTATTTCAATCCCCACCGCCTTTCGGTGTGTTTGTCCCCACGCCTTGTCCGTCGTGGCCTGGAAGGCGAAGTCGGAAGCCGACAATATGCGACGCATTCCGGAAGTTCAAAGGCGTTTTCTCGCGGGCGAGAGAAAAATGGTTTAAACTATTACCCTGCAGAACTTTTGATCTTACCCTGTGTACCTCGCCTGAAAAAACATGATACAGTTGTGGACGAGATTGGTCAAACATCCGTTCGCCGTCCACGGATCAGGCATATGACAGTTTGACAATATTGCACATAACTTATATGGTTAAGACAAGTTCTTAATGTATAATCGGAGGTATACGAAGGCCTATGTTCGTTCTGAGCAACTTTATCATGGCCCTGGCCAGGATTCTTGGCATTGCCCTGAACCTGTACATGTGGATAATTATCATCCGAGCCGTTGCCACATGGTTTTCTCCTGATCCATATAATCCCATCTATCAATTTCTTGTCCGGATAACCGAACCGGTTCTGGGATATATTCGAAAAATCATCCCGTTCAGTTTTGGAATGATGGATATCTCGCCCATCATCGCCATTTTCGTGATCATCTTCCTGCAGACATTTCTTGTTCAATCCCTTTTCGGGATTGCCATGTCGCTGAAATGATGAATAGGGGACGTAGTTAAGTTGTTAAGTTACTGGGTGGTCACCTGGCATTAAACGACAAAAATGATATATAACTTAACAACTTAACTACGTCCCCCAGGAAAAGGGGAAAACAAATGCGTCTTTCACCGCTGGACATACAAAGCCAACAGTTCCGTGTAAAGATGAGGGGATACGAGACCCGCGAGGTCGACAATTTTCTTGAAATGGTGGCGGCTGAATTTGAGGAACTCATTCGTGAGAACGGCAAACTGAAGGAAAAACTTGCCAGATTGACAAACCAGCTGGACGAGCTTCGCCAGAGAGAGCAGACTCTCAAAGAGACCATGATAACTGCCCAGAAGGTCACTGGGGATATGAAGATGGCCGCAAGAAAAGAGGCCGAACTGATCATTTCCGAGGCCGAACTCAAGGCGGAGAGAACCATCGATGATGCTCACAGGAAACTTGCGGTAATCAGCGATCAGATCATGGAGATCCGACGCCTGAGGGCCCAATTCGAGGTTCAGATCAAGTCCGCCGCCGAGAGTCACCTGAAGATCCTGGAGATCTCCTCTGAGGCCATTGAGGAGGAGATGGCCAACGCGAAGAACGTCAAGTATCTTGTCAGCAAGGAATAGATTTTAAATCATCTGGATCGGGCCTGGTCGGAAGCCTTTCTGCCAGAAACCTGTTGCAATCTATGATGCCCCCCCATTAGTATCAAGCTTGTCCATGAGTCGGCGACCTGCAAAAGAAAACGGTCCGGTCACTGCCCGGATCCACGTTCGAGTGAAGCCAAGATCCTCCCGGGAGGCCATTGAAGGATGGGAGGACGGCATTCTCGTTGTGAGATTGACCTCGCCCCCGGTTGAGGGCGCGGCGAATGCATCTCTGGTAAAACTGGTATCAAGAACGCTTAAAATCGCAAGAGGCAGGGTTAGAATCGTATCGGGTGAAAAATCACGAAACAAGGTCCTTGAGGTGAACGGATTGGCCGCGGACGATGTCGTCGAGAAACTCCATTGAAAATTCGCACTCCGCTCATTCTTGTGGTACTTGCGGCCGTTTTTCTGCTGAACGCGCAGGCTGTTCCCGCTGAACCCCCGCATGACGAAACCTGGAAAGTATTGTCAGGTCCCACCATTGAGGTCAAATATCGCGGCCAATCGAGTGATCTGGCTGAGGATGTCCTGATGAAAGCCTCCCAGTTTCTGAATGAGGTTTCGAACTTGCTTGGGCTTCCGGTGGGGGGGCCGTATAAAATATTTATCGCAGGCAGCAAGGAAGAGTTTGTTTCGCTCCAACCGGCTGCTTCCTCGGCTCCCGAATGGGCGGGGGCCCTTACCTATCCTCGCTATGGGGTAGTTATTTTAATGACTCCCGGCGCACTCGGGGAATCGGGGACGCAGTACTGGTCACTGCTTGAACACGAGATTGTGCATCTCGTCATGGGTGAGGCGGAAAACCGATGGGATGTCCGGTTTCCGAGGTGGCTTTCCGAGGGTGTTGCGACCTTCATTTCGGGAGAAATGGGGATCCCCCGTCTCCTTCACCTTTCCTGGGCTGAGGTGACCGGGAGCACAATCCCGTTTGAGGCCATAAGCGTCAACTTTCCGGAGGACCCCTCGCGCGCCGAGGTCGCTTATGCTCAAAGCTACCTTTTTGTTCAATACCTCATGCGAAGATACGGGAATAACGCTGTGGCCAGGCTTGTCACCTCGTTTCTGGAGAAGGGCAATATGGCCCAGGCAGTCAACGGCGCGTATGACATATCCTTTGTCGGATTGCTGAACGGTTTTAAGCAGTACGCCAGAGTCAAGTCGATGTGGGTGCCGGTCATTACCAGTACGGCCTCGGTATGGGGACTGATAACCCTGTTGTTTCTCTATTCCTACGTGGGCAGGAGAGTCAGGGATTACAGAACTCTCAGTCGCTGGGACGACGAGGAATACGACAGGAATCAAGCGGAGTTTTCAGAGGGTGAGAATGGGGATGAGGGACCTCCGGTTATTCACTAAAATAGTCGCTATGGCGCTCGTGCCTGTTTTTCTGCTGGTTCAGGCCTCCCCCCTGCTCGCAGCCGGCGGAGTTTCCACCATCGCAATCATCGGCCCCCCGGCCCCCCTTCCTGCCGATATCCAGACAGTATGGACAGGGGAATTGGACAAGGTGAACGCGGATCCCTTGCTCCTGGTGAAGGATGAGAATGCCACGGAGAAGATCCTCCTGGACTGGCTGGAAGAAACGAGCGCCCTTGAGGAGTCCACTCGGGCGGCCGCCCTCGGCCTGAGGGGCAGGGCTCGGGAAGTTCTGGACGATGCCTGGGCAGCCTATTACCGTTTTGATTTTAACGGTTCACTGAACCTGCTGGGAAAAGTCACCACCATCATCTCTGCCCTTCCCGACTCGGCCCTTCAGGCAGACGCTCTCTTTAAAAGCCTGCTTCTGGAGGGAATGGATAAAAGGGCGTTGGGAGACGATCATTTTGACGATGCCTTTATCGCCGCCGCCGCTATCAGGCCCGATGCCAAATTAACCCGGGATCGGTATTCCCCCGAAATTATCCAACGATTTGAAATAGCCCGCGGGCGTGTTATTTCAGGCCCACGCTCGACGATTTCCATCGAGGGAGACCCCCCGGCCTCTCTGGTTATCATTGACGGCCGGGAAATGGGTAATGCACCCATACAGGGTCTGGATTTTGCCCCCGGCCCGCACTTCATAGAGATACAAAGGCCAGGATACGAGGCGGATCGGCAGAGGATTATCCTCGAAAAGTGGCAGACGATGAAGGTCAGGTTCCACCTTTCACCCGCAGGGCCCACCGCTCCACCGGAAAAATTCTTCGCTGACCGTGTGATGTCGGGCGATAACAGATCACTCGCTCATCTGGCGCTGAAACTTGGAGTTGACTATGTAGTTCTCGGATGGATAGACGAGGATGAATTAAAGGTGACCCTGATTGACAGCGAGGGCGCTCCGGTCTCCCAGGGGATCCTCACGATCCGGGGCAAACAGCCTCCAGCCGAGCCGGGCAGGTTGCTTTCCATGCTCGAACCATTGGAATGGGACAACGACAGCGAGATAACCGCCAACCCCGGCTATTTTCTCAACGTACCTGAAGCCGGAGGCCTGGGTGAAGAGCTATCGGAGGAGTCCGTGGCGCCCGGCCACATCAGGTGGTATCTCCTTTTGGGTGGAGCTGTCCTGCTGGCTGTGGTAGCCGGTTCTGCGGGCAGCGGCGGGGGCGGAACCCAGGTGGAGGTAACCTGGTGAAGATTTTCCTTCGGCCGCTGCTTGGGTTCGCGGCGGCAGCAATACTCATTGCCGCATCGGGGTGTGGTGGGGAGGACCCGACCGGGAAGTTATCCTTGCATGTCAGATTTCCTCAAAACTGGGAAAATTTATTGAATATTTCGATGCTTGACGCCTCCGCCGGCACTGCCTACATAGACACCATCCGGGCCATTGTTGATTGCGGGGAAGCTTCCCCGCCGTTCTGGGACTCACCGGGCAGTGACAGCAGCCTGAGCCTGGGCACACTGGACCTTAAAGGTGGATGCGACCTCACGGTACAGGCCATTACCGGCGGAGTGGTCATCATGGAGAAGACACAGCAGGCCGTATCCATCCCGGCCGGTGCGACAAGCAGTCATGACGTGCAGTTGAGCATATCCGGAGGGTTCGATTACGCCGGATCACTCACCTGGCCGAGGATGTACCACTCGGCCGTGGCTATAGGCAACGATGAAGTCCTTGTCCTGGGCGGCTCCCTCGGCACAAAAAGCATCGAGAGGGTTATCTATTCGAACCAGGGGACGACCACCGCCGCATTCGGGTGTTCACTCAACGATTACAGAACCCGGCAGAAGGCCCTTTATGACCCTATTTCCGGCCGGGTTTTTGTGTTTTTGGGAGGGACTGGCACGCTGGATAACGAATACGAAGCCATTGATGTTGCGAATGAACAATGCGCGCCTCACTTTCTCTACAACACCCGGACGGAATTTTTCCCCGCCATCTATGGCCAGCAGATCTATTTGCTTGGTGGGTATGACGAAAATTCAAATTGGATAATAAACACAACAAAAATAGACATAAATCTACTTAGCGAGGGAATTGCTCCCGATATGGGCATTATGAATGAGAAGAAAGATGTTCAATGTTCGGCCTCGGTGGATAATTTGGCATGTTTAGGTGGCATGATCGCCATTAATTATACCGATGAGGTTGAAACATTCGATTTGCAATTAGAAGTTGATAAAGGCTTGATAAACTTGAGTCAGCCAAAAAAAGATTTTTCAGTAACAAAACTTTCGGATGGTAGGATATTTATCGCAGGCGGAATTGGAAATTCTGGAAAGTTGCAAGACGTGGAAATCTTTGACCTAAGTAAGAATATAAGCAATTCATTTTTGGGCGTTTTAAAAAAACCTAGGATATTTCATACTGCAACCGAATTACTAGATGGGAAAATTCTTATCACTGGTGGAGGAGTAACCGTTGATATTGCCAGATCCGCAGAGATCTTCGACCCGGTTACCCACACCTCCCGGGAGGTGCCATGGATGATGAGGATACCGCGGAGTGGTCATACCGCCACACTTCTTTCCGACGGGAGGGTTCTCATCATCGGGGGAAACCCCGGTGACACGTCCATGGAGATCTTTAACCCGTCCGCCCCGTAGGCTGCCGCCGGCATGAAAGCTTCGAAGGGATGTTTTCCCGAGTCTGAAACAGATCTGGACAGGCTTTTCAGACAACCTGGAGGTTGGCGAACCTTGCGATGAGGCGTTTTTTCCCTCCCCTGGGAAAATAGACGGTGATCCTGGCGTCGCCGCCCGTTCCTTCCACAGCCAGCACCTGTCCTATCCCAAACATGGGGTGACGTACCTCGGTTCCCGGCAGAAGGGTGTCTTCACCCTCTACAAATTCAGGCTCGTAGTGAAAATCGCTTATGGAGATAGTTTGCGACGCGCCGGGTTTTTTTAAACTGTCGTTCCGTGAAAGCCCCGGGATGGGAAAAGGGGTATTCGCGTGAAGCTCAACGTTCTCCCCGGGCAGCTCGGTAAAAAAACGTGAGGGGTGGGTGTTGTCGTATTGCCCGAAGAGCCTGCGTCTCCGGGCCATGGTGAGAAAGAGCCGCTCTTTGGCGCGGGTCATGCCCACGTAACACAGACGCCTCTCTTCCTCCAGTTCCGCCGGTTCTTCCTGGGATCGGTAGTGGGGAAGCAGGTCCTCTTCCATCCCGGCAAGAAATACCACAGGAAATTCGAGACCCTTGGCTGTGTGAAGGGTCATCAGGGCAACCGTGGAGGTTTCGTCCTCCCAGGAATCGATGTCGGACACCAGGGACACCTGGTCGAGAAATGCGGCCAACGCCTCCCTCCCCCTGGTCGGATCGGTGGCCGTACGGCTATTCAGAAAATCGTCAACCACCGTGATAAATTCCTGAAGGTTCTCAATCCTGCCCCTCGCTTCATCGGTGTTCTTGTCCTTCAGGGCGTCCAGGTACCCGGTAGCATCAAGTACGCTGACGACGAACTCGTAAAGGTTCATCGAACCCATCTTTTCCCGGAGATCCCCCATTACGATGAAAAAGGCTTTCAGGGACCCGGCGGCTTTGCGTGAAATAATACCCCTCGACGCGGTGTCGGCAAAGGCTTTCTCCGGGCCGGATCTCATGCCCGTTTCAGCCCGGATCTTGTCCAGGGTCACCTTGCCGACTCCACGGGCAGGGGAGTTGACGATTCTGGTAAAGCTCGTCCAGTCCGACGGGTTGATCAAGAGTTTCAGGTAGGCGATGGTGTCCCGGATTTCGGCCCGGTCGTAGAAACGAACACCACCGATAATGGTATATGGAATGTTCTGCCGTCTCAGGGAATCTTCAACGGAGCGGGACTGCGCATTGATTCTGTAGAAGACGGAAAAATCCCCGTAGGTAAAACCGTCCTGCCGCATAAGCTCAAGAACCCTGGAGGCGATGAAATCGGCCTCGTCCTTTTCGTCGAAGGCCGCATAAGCTTCGACCTTTCTGCCATCCGGGCGAACAGCTTTGAGCTCCTTTTCCTTCCGGCCTCTGTTGTTGTTTATCAGACAGGCCGCCGCACTCAGGATGTTCCCTGTGGAACGGTAATTTTCCATCAGGGCGACCACTTTTGCCTCGGGGAAATCAGTTTCGAAGGAAAGGATGTTGGTGATATCGGCCCCCCGCCATCTGTAGATGCTCTGATCATCGTCTCCTACCACGCACAGGTTTCTCCGGCGTGTGGAAAGCTGTCGGATAATCTCGTATTGGGCGTGGTTGGTGTCCTGGTATTCGTCCACCATGACGTAATGGAGCAGGTCCTCGTACCCTGCCCGAACGTCGGGGTGTTCTTCGAAGAGCCGGTAGGTAAACAGGAGCAGGTCGTCGAAATCGAGGGCGTCGGATGCTCTGAGCCTATCCTCGTAGTGCCGGTATGCCTGAACTATACGTTCCAGCAGAGGGTTCTTCCGAAGCCCCACGGTCTCGGCCATCTGGTCGGGACCGGCCAGAGCGTTCTTTGCGCGTCCGATGAGATGGGAAATACGCCGTGGGGGGAGAGCCTTTTCGTCGACATTCATGTCCTTCAGAATGTCCTTGATCAACCTGAGGGAATCGGTGTCGTCGGCGATAGTGAAGTACCTGCTGACACCGAGCTTTTCGATGTGCTGCCTCAGGATCCTGACACACGCTGAATGGAAGGTGGATATCCAGACGGATCTGCCCTTTTTCCCCACAAGGGAAATCACCCGGTCCTTCATCTCGCCGGCGGCTTTGTTTGTAAATGTTACCGCGAAAATTGCGTAGGCGGGCACCTTTTTTTCCAGCAGAAGGTAGGCGATACGATAGGTAATGGCTCTCGTTTTGCCGCTTCCCGCCCCCGCGAGAATGAGCAAAGGGCCTTCTGTGCTGGTGACGGCGTCCTTTTGACTTGGATTGAGATCTTCGAGTGAGAAAGAGAGATCAGGAGTTTGCTTCATATCTGAAAATCGCCCTGTTGCAGGATGTCATAATGTCCCTTCCAGTAAAGTTGCGCATGGTGAAGTTCCGACGCTACTCCACGGTTACGCTCTTTGCGAGGTTTCTGGGCTGGTCCACGTCCGTTCCCCTGAGGACTGCGACATGGTAGGCGAAAAGCTGCAGTGGCACGGTTGACAGGATCGGGGTCAGGATGGGATTTGTGCGGGGAAGGGTGATGAGATGATCCGCCGTGTCCAGCAGGGCCTTATCATCATGGTCGGCAACCGCGATGACGATCCCGCCCCTGGCCTTGACCTCCTCGAGGTTGCCGAGGATCTTCTCGTAGACGCTGTCCCTGGGAGCCAGAAAAACCACCGGCATGTTCTCGTCAATAAGGGCAATTGGGCCGTGTTTCATCTCTCCCGCGGGATATCCCTCAGCGTGAATGTAGCTGATCTCCTTGAGCTTCAGAGCTCCTTCCAGGGCTATGGGGTAGTGAAGGCCCCTTCCCAGGTACAGGAAATTGGAATACCTGTAGAATTTCTCTGCAATGTCTTCAATCTTTTTCACCTGATCGAGGATCTGTTCCATCTGTCCGGGAAGTGCCGCGAGTTGATCCATTATTAGCTGTGACTGTTCCCGATCCATTACCTTTCTGCGTCTGCCCAGGTACGTGGCGAGCAGGACGAGACAGGCCAGTTGGGTTGTAAAAGCCTTGGTGGATGCCACCCCGATCTCAGGCCCGGCATGGGTGTAGATAACTCCGTCGGATTCCCTCGTGATCATGCTTCCTACCACGTTGCAGATGGAGAGGATCGTAGCGCCCTTGTCACGGCACTCGCGAGTGGCGGCCAGGGTATCGGCAGTTTCCCCCGATTGTGTAATAGCAATGGCCAGCGTGTTTTCCCCGACAATTGGATCACGATAGCGGAACTCGGAGCCGTAATCCACCTTGGTGGGGATTCCGGCCAGCTTCTCGATGAGGAACTGACCCACCAGACCGGCGTGCCATGATGTCCCACAGGCCAGTATTACGCACCTGTCGATTCCCTTGATGAAGGTTTCAGAAAGGTCCAGATCGTCCAGCTGGGGTCCATCCCCATCGTCGAAAAAACGTCCTCTGATGGTATCGGCAATAGCCTGAGGCTGCTCGTTGATCTCCTTCAGCATGAAATGTCTGTACCCCCCTTTTTCGGCCATGATGGGGTCCCAGGTAATGGTGATGGGATCGGGGTCCGCCTTCCGGCCCTGATCGGTGTACAGGTCAAGGGACGTGGAGGTCAATGTCCCTATGTCGCCGTCGTCGATGAAGACGAATCGGCGTGTATGGTGCAGGGCGGCAGGGATGTCCGACGCCACGAACATCTCACCTGAACCGAAACCTACAACCAGGGGCGGTCCGTTGCGGGCGATTACAAGCCGGTCCGGTTTGTCGGCGTGGAGAACCACCAGGGCGTAGACACCCTTGATCAGTTCCAGTGAGCGGCGGACTGCTTCCTGGAGGTCCCCATCGTAGTTCTCTTCGATAAGGTGGGCTATGATCTCGGTGTCGGTTTCGGAGGCTACCGTGTGCCCACGATGGAGCAGTCCCTCCCGAAGGGCGCGGAAATTCTCGATAATCCCGTTATGGACCACCACGAGCTTGCCGGAGCAGTCGCGGTGGGGATGGGCATTTTCCTCGCTCGGTTTGCCGTGGGTTGCCCAACGTGTGTGACCTACACCTATGGACCCCTTCACCGGATCGTCGTCCAGGGCTTTTTTCAGTTCCCCTATTTTCCCCACACTGCGGCGAAGCCCCAGGACGCCCTCATTCAGGACAGCGATCCCGGAGGAGTCGTACCCCCGGTATTCGAGGCGCGTGAGGCCGTCCAGAAGAATCTCGGCGGCGTTTCTCGGACCAATGTAACCGACAATTCCGCACATCAGGAGTTCTCCTTTTTGTCGGACTTGCTTTCGGCGATTTTTCGTCGCCAGGCAATGGTCCACCCGTCCTTGTTTTCCTGACGTGATCTGCCCAGTGCGAGGGCATCGGCGGGGACGTCCTTCGTAATCGTTGATCCCGCAGCAACCATGGAGTTTTTGCCAAGGGTGACGGGAGCCACCATCATGGTCCCGCTGCCCACAAAAACACCGTCCTCGATGATGGTGTGATGTTTGCTGAAACCGTCGTAGTTGCACGTTACGGAACCCGCCCCTACGTTGGCATTGCTGCCGATGGTTGAATCCCCGATATAGGTCAGGTGGGACACCTTGCTTCCTTCGCCGATGCTGGATTTCTTTACCTCTACGAAATTCCCTATTTTTGCATTTCTCCCAATTCTGGCCTCCGGGCGCAGACGGGCGAAGGGCCCTACGTTCGCGTCATCCTCGATTATTGCCTCGCTGATAACCGAATGAGGGTGGATTACCACGTTTTTTCCGATTTTAGAATCGGTGATCACCGATCCGGGATGGATAACGGTGCCGGTTTCAACCGATGTGGCGCCGTAGATACAGACCATCGGATACAGGGTAACCTCACCTTCCATCGTTACCGTGTCATCCACGTACGTTGTGGACGGGTCGATCATCCTGACTCCGGACTCCATGAGCTTTTTCAGTGTGGTTTGACGCATGGCTGCCTCCATTGTGGCCAGCTCCGGATGAGTATTGATCCCCAGAGCCTCCAGCGGGTCGTCGAGTGAAAAAATGCCGACGGGCTTGTCTTCCCTGTACGCCGCCTCCACCAGGTCGGTGAGATAATACTCCACCTGTGCGTTGTTGTTGGAAAGGAGGGGAAGCTCACGGGTGAGAAAAGCAGCGTTGAAAACATAGATGCCGGTGTTGATCTCCAGGATTTCATCCTCTCCGTGAAGCAGATCCTTCTGTTCCCTGATGGCGGAGGGAAAACCTGCCCTGTCCCGAATAATCCTTCCATACCCCACAGGATCTGGCGGATACGACGTGAGAACCGACAATACAGCTTTCGTTTCCAGATGAGCCCGAAGGAGCCGCTCAATGGTATTCCGGGTCAGCATGGGAACGTCCCCGGAAAGGACGAGAACATCGCCGGGAAATCCTTCAAGCCTTCCAATACACTGCATCATCGCGTGCCCGGTGCCCAGTTGGGGTTCCTGCAAAACAAATTCGAGGCCCGGATCAACCGCAGTGAGGAGGGAACGCACCCTCTCGGCCTGGTGGCCGAGGACCACAATAATGCCTGCGGATGATACGGAACGGGCCTGGCCGACGGCATGAAGGATGAGGGGTTTACCCCTTAGAAGGTGAAGTACCTTGGTGATGGATGAACTCATCCTCGTTCCCTTGCCGGCTGCGAGCACTACCGTCATCAAGGGACGGCTGTTATTTGAAGACATATGAGAATTCCCATGTTCCAAAAGCATGTATCGAAGTACCGAGGCGCCGCAATGGCACTGCTGGACCGGTTCCATCCCCTTTTCCTTATCCATGATCACGCAGTAACCAAAAACTATCCCAGCATAGGGATTTACTGTCAAGAAAAACCATGGCAGAAAAAGCAAGGGCAAAAAAACAGTTGACACGGGCAAATGATTGAGTTAAAAAGTCAAATACTTAACTGCTACGGTCAAGTTTTATCTGGGCGGTAATTTTATCCGGGCAGCGAAATATTTCTTGTTTCCGGTGGCGAAAAAACATGGAACTGAGATTGAATTTACATTGTTATCCATCCTTCTTCATGCCGCATGAAGGAACTCCCCTATGTGGCATGCCCGGGCTCTGAGCTCCCTTCGGGGCGTCAGGGCATTTCTGTTTTAATCTTTTTTTCATATCACATTTGAAATAAATCCCGGGAGATGCTTTTCCCGGTTATTCCCGTGTTACCTCCTCTGTGGGGTTGCGGAAAGGAGCAGCACAATGTCCGAAAAACAGTATCATACCGGTACAATAGCGCTTCACGGCGGTCAGGAGCCTGATGAAACAACCTTGGCCAGGGCCGTTCCCATTTACCAGACCACCTCTTACGTCTTCCGCGACTCGCAGCACGCGTCGGACCTTTTCGCGTTAAAGGAACTCGGCAACATCTACACCAGGATCATGAACCCCACCTCCGACGTTTTCGAGAAGCGAATGGCCCTTCTTGATGGTGGGGTCGGGGCTTTGGCAGTGGCCTCCGGGCAGTCAGCCATCACCCTGACTATTTTAAACATCGCTCAAAGCGGAGACGAGATTGTCTCGGCCACCAGCCTGTACGGGGGAACGTATAATCTCTTCAAGTACACATTTAAAAAGCTGGGGATAAAGGTCCATTTCGTGGACCCGTCCGATCCTGAGAACTTCCGGACCGCGATCAATGAGAGAACGAAGGCGGTCTACCTGGAAAGTGTTGGAAATCCGAAGCTGGACGTCCCCGATTTCGAGGCTATCGCTGAACTGGCCCATGAGGCCGGAGTCCCGGTAATCCTTGACAATACGGTTTCCCCCATCCTTTTCCGTCCTTTTGACCACGGCGTCGACATTATCGTCTACTCGGCGACCAAGTTCATCGGTGGACACGGCACATCCATCGGGGGCGTGGTAGTGGATTCCGGCAGATTCGACTGGACTGCGGGAAGATTCCCCGGGTTTACCACACCCGACCCCAGCTATCATGGTCTGCTATACAGCGAGGCCCTTGGAGAACTGGCGTTCATCATCAAACTCAGGGTTCAGCTCTTAAGGGACATTGGCCCGGCTTTGAGCCCATTCAACTCATTTCTGTTCCTGCAGGGGCTCGAGACCCTGCCTCTGAGGATGGAACGCCACAGCTGCAACGCCCTGAAGGTGGCTGAGCATCTGAGCAAACACAAAAAGGTATCCTGGGTAAACTACCCCGAGCTTGCAGGACACCCGTCCTACGACCTGGCCAAAAAATACCTGCCCAACGGTTGCGGTGCTATCGTCGGTTTCGGCATCAAGGGTGGTATTGAGGCAGGCATTCGCTTTATCGACAATGTCCGCCTTCTTTCTCATCTGGCCAATATCGGTGATGCCAAGTCTCTTGTCATCCATCCCGCGTCCACTACCCACCAGCAGCTTTCACCCGATGAGCGGCTTGCCACCGGGGTTACGGACGATTTCATCAGGCTCTCTGTGGGGCTGGAGGATATCAGGGACATCCTTGATGACATCGACAGCGCCCTGGAGAAGGTCTGATGCTCTCGCAAAAAGTCCACCAGGAAGCTCCCGCCGGCCGTGCGGGAGCTGGACCCTCCGGGTCTGTCCGGCCGGCGGAGTCAGTGGGCGTGGTCAAACAGCGGAGCGTGTCTTTTGACGGCCCCGATCACGTTCTTCGGCTGGAGTCGGGCGGCGCCCTGTCTCCCATAACGGTGGCCTACGAGACCTATGGAACGCTTTCACCAAAAAGGGATAACGCCGTCCTGGTCTGCCACGCCCTGTCGGGTGATGCCCATGCGGCCGGCTATCACGGAACGGACGAGGGTGAAAAGCCCGGCTGGTGGGATATTCTTATCGGACCGGGAAAACCTTTGGATACGGACAGATACTTCGTTATCAGCAGCAACTTTCTGGGCAGCTGTTACGGCACAACCGGGCCAACCAGCATGAATCCCGATACGTCTCAAAGCTATGGGCTCGACTTTCCCTTTTTTACCATCACCGACATGGTGGAGGTGCAAAGGTGGCTTCTGGACCACCTGGGCATAGATCGTCTTCTGGCGGTCCTCGGTGGCTCCATGGGCGGCATGCAGGCGCTCCAATGGGCCATCAGTTATCCGGACCGGGTTGCTGGATGCCTGCCCATAGCCACGACGGCCAGGATGTCGGCCCAGGGGATTGCTTTTAACGAGGTGGGCAGACAGGCTATTCTCAGTGATTCGAAGTTTCTGGCCGGAAAATACCCGAATGATGAACCCCCATCCACGGGCCTTGCCCTGGCAAGGATGGTAGGACACATAACCTATCTGTCCGAGGACTCCATGAACCGCAAGTTCGGCCGAAGGTTTGTAAACGGCAACGGGCGAAGCTTCTCGTTTTCCAAGGATTTTCAGGTTGAGAGCTATCTCCACTACCAGGGGGACAAGTTCGTCCAGCGCTTTGATGCAAACACCTACCTCTATATAAGTCGGGCTATGGATTACTTTGACCTCGTGACCGACCATGGTTCATTGGAGAATGCCTTCTCCAACTGTCGTTCTTCCTTCCTGGTGATCTCATTCACCACGGACTGGCTGTTTCCACCGTCTCAGTCCCGTGACACTGTCCGGGCTCTTAGAAGGGTAGGCAAGGACGTGTCCTACTGCAACGTGGAAAGCGACCAGGGACACGATTCCTTCCTTCTTCCGGGGCATCGCATGGGAGATCTTGTGGCCGGATTTCTAAAACGGCTTTCGGAGGGAGAAGGATCATGAGCAATTCAGCGCCTGCCGACTCCGGCGTTAACTGGGGTCTGACCCGTATCAGAGACCGGGCTCTCGACCCGTTCATCCTTGCATCAGTCAGGGATGGCGACAGGGTTCTGGACCTTGGATGCGGCGGGGGGGACCTTCTGCTTCGGATCAAGGAGAAAAAAAACGCTATTGAAAGAGGTGTGGAGATAGAAGGTTCCCTTGCGGCCGAGGCCATCTCAAAAGGGCTTTCAGTTATTCAGGGGGATATCCAGGAAAATCTCCTGGATCTGGGGGATGACTCCTTCGACGTGGTGATCCTGAACCAGGTTATCCCGATCGTTCGCGAGCTCGTGGGCGTTCTTTTGGAATCCCTCAGGGTAGGCCGGAAGGTGGTGGTCACCTTCCCGAATTTCGCGTACTGGAGGACCCGGTCGCATCTTTACTGGCACGGGTGCCTGCCGGTTACGCCCTCCCTGCCGTATCAGTGGTATGACACTCCGAATATCAGGCTGGTGACGATCAAGGACTTTCGTGCGCTGTGTTCCGATCGGGACATCGTGGTGCTCAAGGAAGGTTATATAACCCTTGCCGGGGACAGATCCGCCCGTCCTGTCCGTGGTTGGCCAAACTTCAGGGCATCTTCCGCCATGTTCCTCCTGGCTGCGCCCTCCTGACCCCCGAGAGATTCTGAAAACAGGAAACGGCATCCTGATCGCCATTTCCTTCATTATTCGATCAGCGGTAGACTCCAGACCCCAGATCTTTCATTATCCATCGTTGCCCTGTTGACAGGCCCCCGGGATCATGCTATCAGGTCTATTCATTCGTTCATATGAACAGGCTTTCAAGTGTTTGCAGGGGTACAGTCATGAAAGAAAAACAAGACGGAGCAAAAAAGGATCTCATGAGGGAAATAAGATCCCGGGAGGACATCGAATCGATCCTTTACAACCTTTCGGAAGCCTTCCGGGTCCTGGGGGATTTGACGAGGGTCCGCATTCTCATGGCGCTGACGGAGTCGGAGCTATGTGTCGGGGATTTGGCCGGCAACCTGGACCTTTCCGAGTCGGCGGTGTCCCATCAACTGAGAATCCTCCGCAACAGCCGCCTGGTTAAATTCCGCAAGGCCGGCAAGAATGCCGTCTATTCCATAAGCGATGACCATGTTGAGACGATCTTCATGGAGGGGATCGAACATGTGGAGGGAATGTAGTGCCTGAAAAAAACAGACGTACCCTCTTTGGAGGACGCCTCCACAGACGACATCGGGGCGGGGGCTGCCATGGCGATTCAGGTGGAAAACATGGAGGTGACCCCGGCCGTGGCAATGGTCCACGCATTCTCATGGTCGGCAACCCCAATGTCGGCAAAAGCGCAATTTTTAATCGCCTGACGAGCAGTTATGCGGTGGTGTCAAACTATCCAGGGACTACGGTGGCCCTCACCACAGGACGTATGAAGATCGCCGGGAAGGATTATTCCGTCGTTGATACCCCCGGTATGTATTCCCTCTATCCCATTACCGAGGAGGAGAGGGTGGGACGGCGAATGCTTCTGGAGGGAAGATATGAGGTTGTGCTGCATATTGTCGATGCCAAGAACCTCACCAGGATGCTCCCTTTTACCATGCAGCTCAAGGAGGCCGGGGTCCCGGTCATCCTCGTTCTCAACATCATGGATGAGGCGGAAGAAACGGGGCTGGTTATTAATGTTGAAGCCCTGGAGAAGAGACTTGAAATTCCGGTTATTCCCACCGTTGGGATAGCCGGAAAGGGCGTTCGCCGCCTGAAAGAGGCCATCAAGAATTATCATCACGGCAACAGGAACTTCCACGTGGATTTCAGCCTTGCCGTGGAGATGGCATCAATGGAAATTGCCCCCCTTCTTCCGCAAACCTCCCTTTCAAGACGGGCTCTTTCCCTCCTGGCCCTCCAGGAGGATCGGGACGTCCTGGAGCTGATTTCCAGCCTTCCGGAGGGTGAGGCTGAACGTATCACCGGGGTCATCGACGCATTAAAACGGGAGTTGGACCATCCGATTAACTACGATATCACCTTGGGGCTCAGGCGCCGTACCAGCCAGATTCTGGAAGGAATCATTCAAAAGGGGGAGGGAAAAACAAGAATAGCCCGGGATGCCCTTGACCGTATTTTGATCTCTCCATGGACTGGTGTTCCCATCCTGCTGCTGGTGCTCTATTTTGGGTTCTATAAATTTGTCGGAGGGTTCGGCGCCGGGGTCATCGTTGATTTTCTGGAAGGGCACATCTTCGGAAAATATCTCATCCCCCTGATAAATAACTGGACGGACCGGCTGATACCGTGGCCGATTATACAGAACCTGATTGCGGGAGATTACGGCGTCCTGACCCTTGGCGTAAGGTATGCCGTAGCCATCATTCTGCCCATCGTGGGCACATTCTTTGTCATGTTCTCAGTGGTGGAGGACAGCGGCTATCTTCCAAGGCTCTCGCTTCTCATCGACAGGGTATTCAAATGGGTCGGCCTTTCCGGACGGGCTGTCATACCCATGACCCTCGGTTTCGGGTGCGGCACAATGGCCACCCTGGTTACCAGGACACTGGAGTCCACCCGGGAGAGGGTTATCGCCACGGTCCTGTTGGCGCTGGCAATCCCATGTTCAGCCCAGCTGGGTGTGATCTTTGCCCTGGCGGCGAGCAACCCATGGGTCCTGGTGACGTGGATAGGCACCGTCTCGGCGGTTTTCCTCTTTATCGGATACCTCACCGCCAAAATTATACCGGGCCCGCAGCCGGATTTCTTCATGGAACTACCCCCCTTGCGGATGCCGAGGCTGGCAAATGTCTGGCTGAAAACCTCCACCCGGATGCGGTGGTACTTCGTGGAGATACTGCCCCTGTTCCTTCTGGCATCGGTTCTTATCTGGGTCGGTAATGTAACCGGGATTTTCCCTGTCCTGCTCAAGCTGCTGGCTGTTCCAACCCGGGCCATCGGTCTGCCCAACGAGGCAGCCCAGGCCTTTTTGTTCGGTTTTTTTCGGCGCGATTACGGAGTGGCAGGACTCTATGACATCCAGCAGAAGGGGCTGCTCACTGGTAATCAACTGGCCGTTGCGACCATTACCCTGACCCTCTTCTTGCCGTGCATCGCCCAGTTTCTGGTCATGATAAAGGAGAGGGGCATGAAGATGGCCCTGGGGCTCGCGGCATTTGTATTCCCTTTCGCTTTCCTTGTCGGGGGTTCGGTCAATTTTATGTTGAATATTTTAGGATTGCACCTGTAGGGACGATCGGCCTCAGGTAAAGTAAAATACGAAAAAGGAGTTTATTGTGGAACTGCGCGAGCGTGACCAGGAACTGAAAGATGAGGTATTAGAGGTCCTCTGGACAGAATTGGTGGAGGGCGGATTGGATTCCATCGACAGTGAGGAGATCATACTCGGTGAGCATGGCCCTGCAGATATTCGGATTCTCACGGCGCTGGCCGGCCAGGGGATGATCAATCTGGAGGAAAACAAGGTCGCCCTTACCGATTCCGGTTTTGAGGAGGCCCGAAAGACAATCAGGAGACATCGCCTCAGCGAGAGGCTTTTTCACGACGTATTCGAGATCCAGCACGATGAGCTTGAGAGCCCTGCCTGCCGGTTTGAGCACATGTTGATCAGGCCAAAGCTGGAGAAGAAGATCTGTGAGCTGCTCGGGCATCCTAAAACCTGCCCCCACAATCGGCCTATTCCGGTGGGCGATTGCTGCCACCGTGCCGAGATGAGAACCGATAAAGCGGTGGTTTCCATGAGCAAGCTCAGACAGGGGGAACACGGGGTAATAGCGTATGTCCATACGAGGGACTCGGAGAAGCTGAAGAAACTCATGGCCATGGGCATCCTCCCAGGTGAAGAGCTGTCGCTGGAAAGAAGGTTTCCATCCTTCGTGTTCCGGGTTGGATACAGCCGTTTCGCGGTTGACGAGGGAATGGCAGAGGGGATCTTCGTGAGAAGGACTGAGGAAGAGCAGCCAGGAGAGGCCGAAACAGTTCCGGAGGAGGATTGAAGATCCATTCCGATTGCAGGCCATGCCTGATGCGCCAGGTGCGTCGAACCGCGCTGGCAGCCGGGGCCGATGAGGACTTGATCCACTCCATCGAGAAGGCCGCCGCCCGAGGCCTTGAATCGGCATGGGACGAGGACGAGTCGCCTCCCGTCATCAGCACGGGGCTCTACCGTACTGTAGAACGCATGTCGGGATGCGATGATCCCTATTTGCCGCAAAAAATTACCTATACCCGTGAGGCTCTGAAACTGCTGCCCGTAATTGAAACTCTGGTGGAGAATTCCAGGGACCCTTTTGATGCCGCTGTCAGGATCTCCATCGCGGGAAATGTTATCGATTTCGGTACAGGGAACCAGGACGGGAAGTTCAATCTGGCGGCCGTCATGGAGGAGTACCTGCATAAGCCGATTTTTCACGACGACATCCCCAAGCTGAAGGAAAGTGTCCTCATGGCGAGGAGAATCCTGTTTCTCGGCGACAATGCCGGGGAGACAGTCTTTGACCGCCCACTTCTTTCCATCCTTCCGGAGGGGAAGGTTACCTATGCCGCCAAGGGGGGGGCGATTATCAACGATGCCACAGTCGCGGATGCCCGCCTTGCGGGCATACATCGGTACGCCGAGCTCGTCAGCACAGGCGCAAGAACTCCGGGCACGATACGCAAAATGTGCAGCCGTGATTTCCAGAAACTTTTTTCGGAGGCCGACCTGATTATCTCAAAAGGGCAAGGTAATTTCGAGACCCTGACGGAGGAAAAGCCGGACGGCAGGATGTTCATGCTGTTTATCGTAAAGTGTGATGTGGCCGCGGAGTACCTTGGCGGATCGGTTGGAGATATGGTAGCGATGAGATGGTGATATCTTGGGCATTTTTCAGGGAGCCGCGGATTCGTGAACGAGCTTGAAATGCTGCAGCAGTACATGCTGCCGGGCAGAAAACAGCGCCATGAGGATATCCTCATCCAGAGGACTTCCTCCATCAGGGTCGTAATTGAGAATCTCCACAAGGAACACAATGTTGACGCGGTGCTCAGGACATGCGAGGCGTTCGGGATCCAGCATGTCCACGTTTTACCGCAGGCGGGGGACCAGGGTATCCTGAGAACTATAACGAGAGGATGTGATCGCTGGTTGACCATCCACCGGCACCTGACGCTGGATGAATGTTTCAGGGATCTGAAGGGGCTTGGTTTTCGCATCCTTGCCGGAGCCTTCGGGCCCGGAACACGGCCGGTGGACGCAATAGATTGGAATTGGAAGGTGGCCCTGGTCTTTTCCAACGAGCGGGACGGTGCGTGCCCGGAGGTACTGGAAAACGCCGACGGCCTGTTTGTTGTTCCACTACACGGATTTTCCCGGAGTCTGAACGTGTCGGTAGCGGCGGGTATAACGATCCATTATGTTCGATCCTTCATGGAGAAAGCGGGAACCATTGAAGGGCTTTCTGACCCCGAGAAGGATGTGCTGCGGAACGATTGGAGCAGAAAATCGGTTAAAAACTCCAAGGCTATCCTCGATGAGCTCAGGAGGAGAGGATGATACTGGACTGTCGCAAGTGCGGGAACAAGGTTGCCTTTGAAGTCAAAGTCGGCTTCAGGGCACTTTGCCCCGAGTGCAGCGCTTACCTCCACTCATGCTCACACTGCCGCTTTCTGGACGAGGGCACATCACGTTGTCTGGAGCCCGTGGCGGAAAAGGTTCGTGACCTGGAGACGGGCAATTTCTGCGATTATTTCTCTCCTGCATACGAGGAAAGCAACGCCGGAAATACCCGGGGGAGTGGGGACAGAAACGAGGCGGAAGATTTATGGAAAAAGCTCACGGGAAAACCCTGAGATCATGAATAGTTATCTGATATTGGGGGCGCGGCAATCCCGGGCGAAGCTGGAAGGGAGCATGGAACCTGGAACACAACACTGGAGGTAAAGTAACGATGACCATGAAAAACGTTCTTCTCGCGGTGGTGGCCTGTATTCTTCTGGCCGCACCGCTCAATGTATCTGCCGGCAAGGGAGGAAAAATGACCAAAGTGGCTATTGAAACGTCCAAAGGGACCATCGTTGCGGAACTCGATTCCGAAAAGGCCCCGATCACGGTGAAAAATTTTGTAGATTATGCGAAAGACGGTTTTTTTGACGGGACGATTTTCCATCGGGTGATTGCCGGATTCATGATCCAGGGAGGTGGATTTACGGAGGAAATGCATCAGAAGGAAACCGGATCCCACATAAAGAATGAGGCCGGAAACGGCCTTAAAAACACAAGGGGAACCCTCGCCATGGCCAGAACCTCGGTGGTTGACAGCGCGACTGCCCAGTTTTTTATCAACCTTGCGGACAACGATTTTCTCGATTACAAGAATGATTCTTCTGCGGGGTACGGGTATGCAGTTTTTGGGGAGGTAGTCGATGGTATGGACGTGGTGGACGCCATCGGGAAGGTTAAAACTGGCACAGTCAGAGGGTCCGGTGATGTGCCCCTCGATCCCGTCGTCATCAAGAAGGTTACCGTTCTATCCGGGGGGGATTCCAGATAGGGGCGCTTGTTTCCAACGTCCGGACGGCAGGGCTTCTTCTCGCGCTCCTGATCCTGGCTGGATGCGCGGGGAGCAGGCCTGCTCCTCCCCCGCAGTCCCCGAGCTCATACGAGGTTGGGGGGAGACGCTATCGGGTTCTGGGCTCAGCCGGCGGCTTCGTTCAGAGGGGTATGGCCTCCTGGTACGGCCCCAAGTTCCACGGCCGTCTTACGGCCAGCGGTGAGGTCTACGACATGGAGGCCCTTACGGCTGCCCACAGAACCCTCCCCCTTGGAACCTATGTCCGGGTCCGACGAGTTGATGGCGGGGGGCAGGTGGTGGTCCGTATCAATGACCGGGGCCCCTTCGTGAGAGGAAGGATCATTGATCTGTCACGGGCCGGCGCCCGGCGGCTTCATATGCTCGATGCGGGCGTGGCCGAGGTTGTCGTCGAAGCTCTGGGGGAAAAGGAAAAGGGCGGAGAGAGTGGTGAAGTCCTGTTGCGGGCTCGTTCCGATTACCGGAAGGGGGTATTCTCCGTACAGGTCGGGGCCTTCACGGTGAAGAAGAACGCCGTACGTCTGGCACGGGGCCTGAAACGCAGGTTCGGAGCTTCTGCCATCAGCCTTTACGACCGGGGAGACCGGGTCTTTTATCGCGTCATGGTGGGGCGATTTTCAGACGAAGACAAGGCGGACGCCCTGAGGGAGAGGCTTCTGGGCAGCGGTGATTTCCGGGAGGCGTTCGTCGTCGCCCGCTGAAAATCAGGTGGTTTCTCCGGCTTTATCTTCCGCCTGTCATTGCGAGCCGAACCAATGCGAAGCAATCCCATCCCTCTGGGCAACATCCAGGGAGTCAAACCAGAATAAACCAACCGGCTATTTTTCCTCCAGTACGATGAGACTTCCCGGAGGGATTGACGTATCCAGGGCCTGGCGGGCGGCCATGACCATGAACCTTTCCGGTTCGGATCCGTCCATGAAAACGCGGTCATTAAACCACAACTTCGGCACCACAAAGACCTTGAACTGTTCACCCACATCAGGATAGTTGTGGGTCTCGAAAACCTGGGTTTTAACGTACCGGGTTTTTGCGGCAAAAGCGTAGGCGAGCCGAACCGACCCGGGACAGTAAGGTCAGTCGGGGGTCACAAAGACCCTTATGAGAAGGTCCTGGTCCAGTTCTTTCAGGAAGGTTTCGGTACTTGCGGAAAGCCGGGGAATCTGCCCGGAGGCGATGAGAACGCCATCCAGAAACGGCTCCAATTCCCTTCGTGCCGGATACCCATAGTAGCTGATGTCAATGGGGTTCGGCCCCCGGGGTATTATCACAGGGCCGTGCTTGATGCCCAGGGGTCCCATAAGCTGCGAATCCCTGAAAAGGTTATGTTCCTTTATCTCGATCTGTGAGGAGCTATTCTTTATCAGGTCCAGGAGTGCAGCGGTTTCCTCGGCATTTTTCTCGCCGGGGCCACCCCGGTAGAACTGAAGGGTGACCGGCGCCTGGATCTGACCCATCTTCTCCCGGACTGTTTGCACGACATCCTTATCGAATCCGACACGGGTTTGGGGCGGCCCTTTGCCGGGCGAGCAGGCAGACGCCAAGAGCAAGACGGCCAGAAGTATGGGAGCAGTGCTTTTTATCCGGAAAACCGACATGGATGTATTGTAGCATTATTAATTACAGTTACTCGCAGTTTTATTCAAACATGGGTGTTGAGAGATACCTTTCGCCGCCGTCGGGCAGGATGGCCACGATGACTTTCCCCCTGTTTTCAGGCCGTGCGGCCACCCGGACGGCGGCGTGAGCCGCAGCGCCTGAGGATATGCCGACAAACACGCCCTCTTCCCTGGCAAGCCTCCTGGACGTGGCGAAAGCATCCTCTGAGGTTACCGTGACGACCTCGTCGATGATCTTCGTGTCGAGCACCTTTGGGATAAAACCGGCCCCGATTCCCTGGATCTTGTGTGGTCCGGGGGGGCGCCCTGAGAGAACGGGGCTTTCCACCGGCTCAACGGCTATAATCTTTACATCTGGATTCTTCCCTTTCAGAAACTCCCCGATGCCCGTAAGGCTCCCGCCGGTACCCACGCCCGAGACCAGGATATCCACCTTGCCGTCTGTGTCGTTCCAGATCTCCGGCCCGGTGGTCGTTCGGTGGATCTCGGGGTTGGCGGGGTTCTCGAACTGTTGGGGAACAAAAGCCGAGGGAAGTTCGGCGGCGATCTCGACTGCCCTGTTGATGGCGCCCTTCATCCCTTCCGATCCGGGGGTCAGAACAAGTTCGGAGCCCAGCGCTACCAGGAGTTTACGCCTTTCGATGCTCATGGTGTCGGGCATGGTGAGGATCAGGCGGTAGCCGCGGGCGGCCGCGACGAAGGCCAGCGCTATTCCGGTGTTGCCGGAGGTCGGCTCAACGATCACCGTGTCAGAGTCGAGGTGCCCGTCCCGTTCAGCAGCCTCGATCATGCTGAGCCCGATACGGTCCTTGACGCTGGAAAGAGGGTTGAACGATTCCATCTTGCCCAGAACCGTGGCGTCAACATCCCCGGTGATTTTGTTGAGCCTGAGGAGCGGCGTTCCGCCCACAAGTTCCGTGATGTCATTGTAGATCTTACCCATGGCATGTCTCCTTTACCATTCCTGTCGGTTTGGTTGCCTTGTCTTCAGTGATTACCTGTAGTTGAACAAAACTCATCAATAAAGTCAAGAAAAAAATAATCACCGTTGCCTATTTAACAATAAATTTATCAAGAATAAGCTAGGCGGGTACAAAAAGGCTGGGTTCAACCTGTTTCTTACCCCCTGTTGTCAGTCGGGTTCCGTGGGGGAACCGAGCACTGCCATGTCATCGAGAGTGTTGATGTTTGTGAAGGGATCTTTTTCGGCTGAACTTCCGGGGCCGATTTCCGGTGAGGCGACCTTCATCCCATCGAGAGCCTCCATTACCTTCAGACGCCGCTGTTCGATCCGCTTTAAAAAGGGCTCCAGGCACGAACGTGAATACACGGCGAAAAGAGGTTCCAGCCCCTTGGGACCGCGGGGAACAACGGCGTCATTGCCCTCTCGAAGGGCGGCTGTCTCGATGATAAGGTCCGGGTCGAGGAACGGCATGTCGCCGGCTGCGGCGAAGATGAAAGGGGTTTTTGACAGGATGAGCCCGGTGTATAGCCCCCCGAGTACACCGCTGTCCGGAATGATGTCCGGGTGAGTATTTATCCCCAGCGCCTCGAACTCGGGTCTGTGGTGGCCGACGACCAGCACCTCCGGGAAGATGGAGGACATCCGGCGGAGAATATGAGCGATCAGGGGGGATCCCTCAATGGGAAGGAGGATCTTGTCACGCCCCATTCGCAGGCTCTTACCGCCCGCCAGGACGACCCCGGTAATATTACCCGTTCTGCCTACGCCGCTTCCGGTCATTCCCTTTCGGCCCGGACGACCAGCCAGTAGACGATCCCGAGGACCAGCAGTGTGCCGACCTTGCTGGCGAAGCCGAGCAGTTCCTCGTGCCGGAAGCCCGCGATTAGAACCTTTCTGAGAAACGCGACCATGATGACCCCGACGAAGACCTTGATCTGAAGTTTTCTCCCCTTGAGGTGGGAGATCTCAGTATCGAGAAGCTCTATCATCAACCAGATGATCAGCAGTGAGCCGAGGGCGGCGATGATGCTGTCCGGATCGGCCTTCCGGAAGATCCCGATGACGTCGTGCACGAAAAGGACCACGACCGCCGCTGAGACCACTCCCAGCGCAAGGGCCAGGATGAGATTGAGCCCGTGGGTGAAGCGCTCTATCCAGTTTACAAGGGTTTTTTCAACGCGGAAGGACAGGAAGTATTTTTTCAACTCCTCCTGTCTGTAGGAACTGGTCAGGATATCCAGGTTGATATCCAGGATTTTCCCGACGGCGATGAGGCCCTCTTCCCGCTTCTCCTCCGGGGCGTGCGATTCGATGACCTCTGAGAGGAAGCGTCGTACCCGCGCCATGGATGTGTTCACGAAGTGGCCGTCAAGTTTGATGTTCACGTGGACTTTCCCCACATGCTTTAGATTGCGGATGTACGCGTCGTCGTACTTGCCCCCGAACAGATCCATGAACCAGCCGGCGATCATCTTCCTGTGCCGATCAAGCTTCGCCTCGGTCGGGAAAAACTCGGCGGTTTCCTTGTTAGACATGACATGCCCGTAAAAATCCTCGGCGAACTCCTCCTTGTGTATTTCCATGAGAGGAGCAAGCTCCTTGAGAAGCTGTTCCTCCTCGGCGGTGAATTCGTAGTGGGATTTGAAATCCTTTGCTAAAAGCATGGCCTATTCCTTCCCGAAAGGGGACTGACGGAACCAGTGTTCCTCCGTCTCCCCGACGATGAAGATCCCCCGGTCATCCCTGGGATAACCAAGCGCTTCGAGGTCCTCGATGGAGTCGATGCGAAGGAGTTCTCCCATGACAGCCTCCTCGTCGGAGGTCATGTGATAAAGGTGGATGTCAAGGAGGATAAAGTCCGCCTCTACTCCTACCCCCTTCTTGATGAAGAACGGGCAGTCGTAGGCCTCTACCTCGTTTCCCGGACAGTACGCGATGGGTATCTGTGACTCTGCTTGCGATGCCAAGTTCCACCTCCTTCAGGTACTTTATCTACCACACCGTCAAGGGGCTTGAAAAGCCCGGATGTTGCGGGGGAGGCTGTTCATAATCCAGCAAAAACTCCATTTGGGGGTAAATAAGTCGCACGTGCCTCCGGAATGGGCCGGCGGGGAGAAGGGCCTCCAGTCCAGAGGCACATGGAAAAGGAGACTAACCACGAGATTCCGGTTTTAAATTTTGCGAAATTTCGTTAACTTGCGGTAAATTGACTTTCGATCCCCAGCAAAAATGGAGAGAAGATGGAAAATCTGGAGATAAAGGATGCTACCAAGGAACTGCTGATATTGAGGGCGCTGGACCGGTACGAAGCGCCGTTCGAGGTCATCGGCACCTATCGCCTTGTGGATGACGGGATGCGGCCGGAGGCCACCGTCATGCTGAAGGCTGGAGACCAGGAGATGCACGAGGCCGATGAGGGGGTCGGCCCGGTGGATGCGCTTGCGAAGGTGCTGAAGAAATCCCTTGGGAGGCTCTTCCCGGAACTCACGAAGGTCCGGCTCATGGATTTTGCCTCCCGGGTGATCCGGGGGGCAACCGGAACCTCGGCCTACGTGCAGGTGGAAATCGTGTTCACCGATGGCGACCTGGTATGGAAGGTGACCTCCTCCTCCGACAACATCAACCTGGCCTCCTTCCGGGCGCTGCTGGACGGGTATGAGTACGCGATACATCTCAAGGGCAGGCCAAAATCCAAAGTCCAAGGTCCAACGTGACACAGAAATTTTACCGGTCAATGCCAGCAGTGACAAGCGCAGGGATAGCGAGTGGTCGCCTCTCATGTCATCGCGAGCAGTGCCCATGCGAAGCGATCCCGTCAAGACCGGTGTCTGAGACAGTTGTTGTTTTGGAATGCAAATAGAAGTATGGAAGCGATGATGCCGTGATTATTCCTGGGACGTGGAACATGGACCTTGGAACCCGGAACCTTTAACCTGGACCTTGCTTATTATGCCCTACACTCGCATAGTGACCCACGAGGACCTTGACGGTGTCGTCAGCGCAGCTGTTGTCTCCCTGGCAACAGGCATAAGACAGTTCTTCTTCACCGGCCCGGAGGCCATCCAGAGCGGTAGGACACCCACCACCGAGACGGACATCATCTGCGACCTCCCGTGCCCCATCCGCTTCGGGATGTGGTTTGATCACCATACCGGAAATCTTGCCGACGTCGAACTCAGGGGCCTGGATCCTGAAAAGATCCCGGGTAAGTTTTCCCCAAGCCCGTCCTGCGCGAGGGTGGTGCTGGAGTATTTCCGTGGGTCCACCGATTTCCCGCCGTTCATGGAAAGTACGGTTGACAGGACCGACAGGGTGGACTCTTTCGACTATAAAACCATGGAGGAATGGCGGGAGCCGCTTCCCGAAAAGCTCCTGGCCGATTCCATCCGTGCGGCGTACCGTACCCCGCGGTCGATGCATCGTTACCTGGAAAAGGCAGTGCTTTTACTCCAGCAGGGCTCCATGGAGGATGCGCTGTCGGATCCCGAGGTTTCTGATCTGGTGACAGCCTTTGGGGACATGGAGCGGCGAAGCCTCCAGCTGGTGGATCAGGACGCCTTTTTTCATCCCGACGACGCCAACCGGGAAGTCGTCATCGTGGACCTGACACGCCACAACCGCAAACCTGATTTTATACGCAACACAGCCTTCATCCGTTATCCTGGCGCATTGGCGGTCCTTCTGGTTCAAAGCAGGTTTTTAAGAGGTCGGAAGACCAACGATCTGGCCTTTTCCATGTCGCTGTCTTTTCTCATGAACACCCGAGAACATCACAGGGACATCGGGGAGATCATGAGGTCGCTGAACATGGGGGACGGACATCCAGGCGCAGGCGGGGGAAGGCTGTCCTGCAGGAGCA
Organism: bacterium BMS3Abin14; assembly: GCA_002897695.1. Lineage (NCBI taxonomy): Bacteria > bacterium BMS3Abin14. Next base: position 6,893 of record BDTG01000041.1, on the reverse strand, counting down.
AGGATGAGATGATAAAGATCAGGGGGGCCACCCTGGCCTCCATTATCAGAATGTGGAAGGAAATGGCGTGAAGCCCCTTGCGGGTGTTTCGAAGTATGGAAGTTTCGAGGTATCGAAGTAACGAAGTTTCGGGGTATCCAGGAAGTCATCGCGAGCCGTTTGCCGTGCGAAGCGATCTCGTGGGCGAGGCAATCTCAGGCGAAGCCGCCAAGAGCGGTATGGGTGTGAGGGAGCGAAAGGATTGGAAAATGAAGATCGAGATCAAGGATGTCGGGCCGCTGAAGGTGGCGTCGGTGGATGGCGAGGGGACCTATCGGGAGATAGGGTCGGTCCTCATGGACCTTTTCCGGTGGGTTCTGGAAAGGGGTGAAAAGGTGGTGTCCTATCCCATGGCCCTCTTCCCGGGGCTGTCTGAGGATGGGCCAGCAGGGGATGTGTGCTTCGAGGCGTGCATACCCGTAGATCCAGAAACGGTAGTGAAGGGCGGGGGCGGCGTAACCATCCGGGAACTTCCAGCCGCCACGGTGGCTTTTGTAAAACACCGCGGCCCCCTGAACGAGGTGGGAAAAACCTACGACCGGATACTCTCCTGGGCCGGGGATAACGGCTACATGACAGGGGAACCGACCAGGGAGCTTTACCTCACCAACCCCATGCAGTTCGAGGAAAAGGACCTCATCACTGAGGTCCAGGTGCCGGTGAAGGCGGTCAGGCATTAAAAACCAGGCCTTTACTTTTTGTCCCTGCTCTGTCCTTCGCCTGTCCGGTTGCCGAACCGTTGCATGCGCTCCCCGCGTCGCTCAATGCGGTAACCCTTTCTCTCCATCCGATCGGCTCTGCGGTCGAGCCGAAAACCGCGCCGGAAAAATCGCATTCCGGCTTCCTGATGACCGTTGCGGTAGAGCCTGAATCCCTGTCTTTGGAACCGGTCACCCCTGCGGTCCATGCGGGAGGCCTTCCGCTGCATCACATTGCCCCTGTGCTGGAGAACCTCGCCCCGTCTCTCTATCCTCTTTCCCGCAACGTGTCTGTTGGGATGGGCGGCCTGGGCCCGGGTTGCGCCCAGGGCCGGCAGGGCGAGGATCATGGCTCCGATGATAATGGATCTGGTTTTCGTCTTCATTTTTTCCTCCCGTCTGTCGCTGAATCAATTTTGTGTTGCCTACGGGAATATTGACCCGGCAGGAGGAAAAAGGTTTAATCATGCGGTGACGCCGTGGTAATTCCTTGAACTTCAAACTCACAAACCTCAAACCCCCAAACCCCCAAACCTTGAGCGTTCTCGTCCGCGGGATAAGGGCGCTCAGTTGACAGTCCCGGCGGTACATGCTAGGTATTTTTCCTCCCTGATAGCTTCGCAAGAAGTCGTCAGGGCGCCCGGTTAGGTAGGGGTGCGTACAAACAATTCACCATATGGTGGGCGTAGTTCAATTGGTTAGAGCGCTGGACTGTGGCTCCAGAGGTTGAGGGTTCAAGTCCCTCCGTCCACCCCATTATGTACCCAGCGGGCCGGTGTAAATCGGCCCGTTTCCGGTTTTTTATCTCCTTTCACGACCCTGTCCGGATGGAAAATGTCTGCTCCAATGGTTAGCTCGAGCAAATGGAGTTTTTTCCAGACGGATGGATCTTTTTCCTGTTAAACTACGTAGAGGGGAGACGGTCGGCAAAGGAAGATGGCCGGCGTCTCCGGAGGTGAAGGTGGTTTTGCCTGTGAGTTTACCCGGCCATAGCGAAAAGGAGAGGAGACCATGAAAAAACTGTGCGTTCTGTTTGTCGCCGTTCTTATGGCAACCCCGGCATTGGCTGCCGACCTGGCCAAGGCCAAGGCGGAGGGGAAGGTCAATTTCTACGCTAACATCACAGCCGTCGAACCGATCATGGAAGCATTTTCGAAGGCCAAGGGCATTGAGGGCGTCTACAGGCGCATCTCAACATCCAAATACCTGGCCACCGTGCTTACCGAGTTCGAGGCGGGAAAGCTCTCGGCCGATGTGCTCCAGTCCCCCATGCCCGTAATGGAGGCCCTGAAGGCCAAGGGGGTGTTTACACCCTACACGTCGCCCTCCGCAGCCGGATACCCCGCATGGGCGCGGAAGGACAATACCATCATGGAGTTCGGGATCGAGTACGTGGCTCCCATCTACAACAAGGATTTGGTCAAGGCCGCTGATGCTCCCAAAACCTACATGGACCTGATTAACAAGAAGTGGTACGACAAGATCGTCATGCCCGACCCGTCCTCCCACGCCACTACCATCTCGTGGCTGGTTGGGATGAAGGAGTCCGGGATCTTCGCCTCCGACGCGGAGTGGATGAAGTTTGTCAAGGGGCTCGCGGCCAACAAACCCATGTTCGTCAAATCCTTCGGCCCTTCCCCGGGCCCGGTGGAGAGCGGCGAGAAACTGATCGCCATCTCCATGCCGAAATACATAATCAGCCACGCTCCCGCCCCACTGGACTGGTGCAGGGTGAGCACTATCCTCGGCACGCCGCGCGGCATCGCCATCGCGGCCAATGCTCCCCATCCCGAGGCCGCCAGGGTGTTCATGGACTACTGGCTTTCAAAGGATGCCATGCAGCTCCTCGCCGACAAGGTGGGCGAGTACGTTCTGGCCCCGGGAGTGTTCCCCCCCATCGCCGGCATGGACATGCCCAAGGTCCTGCCCATACGTACCCTGTCTAACGACGAAATCAAGAGCTGGGGCAAGAAGTTTCAGAAGATTTTTTTCGAGTAAGCCGGATTAACGCTTAAAGTTAAGGAAATTTATCCTTCCCGGGGCCAGGTCTCTGGTCCCGGGAATTTTCAGGTCGGGGAATCATGGAAATACGGATAAAAGGTCTGATCAGGGACTTCTATTCCGGGGGGAAGCGGATCAGGGCGTTGGACAACGTTGATCTCGATATTCCCGCCAACCAGATTTTTACCCTCCTGGGTCCCAGTGGCTGCGGCAAGACCACGCTGCTGCGATGCATCGTGGGGCTGGAGTCCCCCGATGCGGGTGAGATCGCCATCGGGGACCAGATTGTCTGGTCCCGGGATAAAGGTATCTTCGTTCCGCCGGAGAAGAGGGGCCTGGGCATGGTCTTCCAGACCTACGCCATCTGGCCACACATGACCGTGTTCGACAATGTGGCCTTTCCCCTGCAGAACCGGAAGGTGCCGAGAAGTGAGATCCGGGACGCTGTGGCCAGAGTGCTCGATTTCGTCCAGCTTTCCGGATTCGAAAAGCGCCCGGCCACCAAACTCAGCGGCGGCCAGCAGCAGCGCGTCGCCCTGGCCAGGGCCCTCGTGGCCCAGCCCAAGGTGATCCTCTTCGATGAGCCGCTGAGCAACCTTGATGCCAAGCTCAGGGAGGAAACCCGCAAGGAGCTGCGCAGTTTTCTCACCAAACTGAAGATCACCGCAGTGTATGTGACCCACGATCGGATCGAGGCGCTTGCGCTTTCCGACCAGATAGCGATTATGCGCGCCGGATCCATCGTTGAGATCGGCGATCCCAAGAAGATTTACTTCAACTCCGACCACCGGTTTGTGGCGGATTTCATCGGTCGTGCCAACCTCATCCCCGGCACCGTGACGGCCATCGAGGACGGTCACGCCGTCATCGACACCGACATCGGTCCCGTTGTCGCTCTGAACAGTCACGAAATCGAACCCGGCCGGGAAGCCGTGCTGTGCGTTCGCCCCGAGTTCATGAACCTGGCTTCCACCGAGACGGCGGGGGGAAGGAACGTTTTTACCGGAAAGGTCCAGACCCTGATCTTTGTGGGCGAGGCCTATGAGGGCGAGATACGAATCGGCGAGACGCTGCTCACCACTAACATCCCGCCCACGGTGGACATGAAGGAGGGGGAGGATATCTGCATCTCTCTCGACTCCGATCACTGTTTCCTGCTGCCGGTGTAGGTGGCGAGGTGCTCAGAAGACCGGGACTCACCCCAATACTTATCGTAATCGTCGGCTTCCTGACGGTCTGCCCGGTCTTCATGCTTATCCTGGGGAGTTTCTCCAAGGGGTTGGGGAGCTTCGGTGTTTTTACGGTCCAGAAGTACGTTGAGGCCTACTCCGACCCGGCCCTGACCGAAATCCTGATTAACACCATGATCTTTACCCTCGGCGCGGCCGTGACGGCCACGATGCTCGCTTTCTTCCTGGCCTACATGAACACCCGGACCAACATACCTTTCAAGTTTATCTTCGGCATCATCTCCATCATCCCCATGATGATTCCCCACATCCTGTTCGCGGTCAGCTGGGTGCTTCTCCTGAATCCGAGCAACGGGATGCTGAACCGGTTTTTCATGATGTTGTTCGGGATGAAGGGGACTCTTTTCAACATCTATTCGCTGCCCGGTATGATCCTCGTCGAGGGGCTTTTAGACCTGCCCATTGCGTACCTGATCCTGGCGCCGGCCATGAATGCCTTCGATGCGACCCTCGAGGAGTCCTCCAAGGTGTGCGGCGCATCGGCCCTCCGTACCCTGACCCGGATCACTCTGCCGGTACTGCGGCCCGCCATTCTGGCCTCCGTCATCCTGGTCATTGTCAGGAGCCTGGCCTCCTTCGCCGTGCCCTCCATCATCGGGATGCCGGGGCGCAAATACGTGCTGTCCACCTACATCTACCGTACCATCTCCACCGGCTTCGCCGCCGACTACGGCAAGGCCGCCGCTATCGGCATGAGCGCCCTTGCTGCTTCCATCGTCCTTATTTTTCTGTACCGTTACCTGACCTCGGAGAGCAGCAAGTATGTCACCGTGTCGGGCCGGGGGTTCAAGCCCAGCCTCATCGATCTCAAACGGTCCAGGTATCCCTTTTCAGCCGTGGTGGGGCTGCTCTCCTTTGTCCTCATCGTGCTGCCGGTGCTGGTGCTCTTTTACACCTCCATGCTACCTTACGTTATGGTGCCCGGGGCCAAAGCCTTCTCCATGATGAGCTGGAAGAACTGGATCGAGGTCCTGAAGGATCCCGTATCCCTGCTGGCGATAAGGAACAGCCTCACCCTGGGTATTGTTGGGGCTACGCTGGGAGTGATCCTGTCTATATTCGTCTCCTATGTCATCGTCAGGGTGCGCACGGTTGCGTCAGGGTTTTTAGAGTCCCTGAGCTTCCTGTCCTTCTCCTTCCCGGGGATTGTTATCGGAGTAGGATTCATGTGGTTTTTCGTGCGAACACCCCTCTACGCTACCCTGTCGGCCCTGCTCATCGGCTACATCGCGACCTACCTGCCCTACGGGATCAAGCCTATTTCCAGCGCCTTTGTGCAGATTCACGAGAACCTGGAGGAATCGGCCCGGGTCTGCGGTGCGAGCCCTTTCTACGCCATGCGCCGCATCGTCATCCCGCTCCTGATACCGGGGATCATCTCGGGGTGGATCCTCATGTCCACTATGTTCGTTCGGGAACTGAGTCTGTCCGTAGTCCTGTCCCGGCCCGGCACCGAGGTGCTGGCGGTTCAGATCCTGCGTTTTGCCGAGGACGGCCTGTGGGGCAGGTTATCCGCTCTCGGAATAATCATGATCTTCTTTTCGTCCGCCATGGTCATCGGGGCCTCTCTGGTGGGCAGAAAGCTGACGAGAATGAGGGCGCTGTAGCTGAGCAAAGCAGCATTCGTTTGGGGCCGATTTTCGGGAGCGAGGCCCCATGCCTCGAAAATAGTTCCGGAGGTGATATATGTTTCTCGGCAACACACTTCTTGGAAGTTCCGATCTCGCCATTCTGGCGAAGCTTCTCCTGGCCGCCCTGGCCGGCGCTATCGTGGGTTTGGAGAGGGAAAAACACGGGCGACCCGCGGGGCTTCGCACCAATATGCTGGTGAGCGTGGGCGCCTGCACAATGATGATCATATCAGAGGCGTTCTATCTCAAGTATGGGGCGGTTGCCGGTGATTCGGTCCTGCGCATCGACCCGGCCAGAACAGCGGCGCAGATCATCACGGGCATCGGATTCCTCGGCGCCGGGGTTATTCTCAAGGATGGGCCAACTGTGAGAGGGCTGACCACGGCCGCCACCCTTTGGGTAGTGGCGGGCCTCGGGATGTCCTTCGGTATGGGCTTCCTGTCGCTTGGCGTCCTCTCCACGGTTCTTGTGCTTTTCAGCCTTATATTCATGAGAAAAGTGGACGTGTTGATCAAGAAGGACCGCTACCTGCCCGTCAGCATCACCGGCTTCCGGCGCGCCTCTCTTTACGATGACATCCATAAAGTGGTGGACGACCTGGGCATGGTCGTAATCGAGTCCAGTTCCAGGGTAGACCTCGTTGAGGACGAGGCCTTTTTCAGGATGGTTCTCGGAAAACGGGGGAAGCGTTCCGGAGGGGAAATTCTGGCGGCCATCGAAGAGATTAAGGGAATCAAAAAGATCCAGATCGGTTAGCCCCTGGAGCGGGTTCGGTACTCTTGACACCCCGCCCCGGGGTGAGTACTATTGCCCCTCCGCTGAGGGTACTGAGTAATTGAAAAAGAAGGTTTTCCATGCGCCCGTAGCTCAGCTGGATAGAGCGTCGGCCTTCGAAGCCGCAGGTCGCAGGTTCGAATCCTGCCGGGCGTACCAGTTCAAATATATGGTCCCCTCCATGGGGCCGCATATTTGAACTGGCTGGTTGGTAAGAGAACCATGCTGCGAGGACATGGCCATCGACTCCGCCCCAAAGCGAAGACGGACCGGACGTACCATCGTATATGTCTTTCAACGGCGTACGCTCTTTACAAAAGAAAACGCACCATTACAATAAAAGCACGGGCCGCTAGCTCAATTGGCAGAGCAACGGACTCTTAATCCGTAGGTTCCCGGTTCGATTCCGGGGCGGCTCACCAGGAAATAAAAACGCCTTCCAAAATGGAGGGCGTTTTTATTTGCCCGGTGACCACAGATCCGGAGGCGCATAGGTTGC